>SBFS01000290.1 GCA_006227825.1 Burkholderiales bacterium
TGGGTGTCGATCATCACGCCCAGGCGCCCGAAGCAGTCCCTGATGGTGGCGAGCCGGTCGGCGTGGGTGCTCTTGCCACTGACGAATCCGTAGCGGCCGCGCGCCTGGGGGAACAGGGGGTCGGCCCCCAGGTCGAAGCGCCCGTCCCGGCGCAGGCCTTCGTCGAACAGTTGCCGGGTCCGCAGGGCATCGCGACCGAGCAGGTCGAACACGAAGCGCTCGAAATTGCTGGCCTTGGAGATGTCCATGGACGGGCTGGAGGTCTCGAAGGTGTCGGCGCTGCCCCGCACCCGGTAGGTGCCGGTGCGGAAGAACTCGTCCAGCACGTCGTTCTCGTTCGTCGCGACGATCAGCCGGTCGATCGGCAGGCCCATCTGGCGCGCCACATGGCCGGCACAGACGTTCCCGAAATTGCCCGAGGGCACGGCGAAACTGACCTTTTCGTCGTCGGACCGCGTGGCCTGGAAGTAGCCGGCGAAGTAGTAGACCACCTGCGCCAGCAGGCGGGCCCAGTTGATCGAGTTGACGGTGCCGATACGGTAGCGGCGCTTGAACTCGAGGTCGTTGCTGACGGCCTTGACGATGTCCTGGCAGTCGTCGAACACGCCCTCGATGGCGATGTTGTGGATGTTCTCGTCCATCAGGCTGAACATCTGCGCCTGCTGGAATGGGCTCATGCGGCCGTTCGGGCTGAGCATGAAGACGCGCACGCCCTTCTTGCCGCGCATCGCGTATTCGGCCGCGCTGCCGGTGTCGCCGCTGGTGGCCCCCAGGATGTTCAGCTGCTCGCCCCGGCGCTCCAGCTCGTACTCGAACAGGTTGCCCAGCAGCTGCATGGCCATGTCCTTGAAGGCCAGCGTCGGCCCGTTGGACAGGGCCTCCAGGAGCAGCCCGTCCTCCAGCGGCTTCAGGGGCACGATCTCGGGCGTGCCGAACACCTCGGCGGTGTAGGTCCGCGCACACAGGGCCTTCAGGTCGGCCGCCGGGATGTCGTCGATGTAGAGCGAGAGCACCTCCGAGGCCAGCGCGGCATAGCCCTGCTCGGCCAGCAGGCTGCGCCAGCGGGCGAGCGTGGCCGCATCGACCTGCGGATAGGTTTCGGGCAGGTACAGGCCGCCGTCCGGCGCCAGCCCTTCCAGCAGGATCTCGCAGAAACGCTTGCGGTCCGGGTGGCCGCGGGTCGACAGGTAGCGCATCTCAGTTCAGCTCTTCTTTGCGGATCCGCGTGATCGGCGCCAGCACGCTGGGCAGCGACTGCATGCGCGCCATCACCTCGTTCATCGTGCCCTCACGGGTCTCGTGCGTGAGAATGATCAGGTCGGTGGACGTGGCCCCCTCGCCCCCGACCTCGTCGGCCTCGCGCTGCAGCACGGCGTCGATGCTGATGCCGGCCTGGGCCAGCAGGCCGGTCACCTGCGACAGCACGCCGGCCTGGTCGGCCACGCGCAGGCGCAGGTAGTAGCTGGTGCGCACCTCGGCCATCGGCAGGACGGGCAGGTCGCTCATGGCATCGGGCTGGAAGGCCAGGTGGGGAACCCGGTTGAGCGGGTCGGCGGTGTGCAGGCGTGTGATGTCGACCAGGTCGGCCACCACCGCACTGGCGGTCGGCTCGCTGCCGGCACCCTTTCCGTAGTACAGGGTGGTGCCCACCGCATCGCCCTGCACCACCACGGCGTTCATCGCCCCCTCCACGTTGGCAATCAGCCGCTTGGACGGCACCAGGCAGGGGTGGACGCGCAGCTCGACACCACGTTCGTTGCGCCTGGTGATGCCCAGCAGCTTGATGCGGTATCCCAGCTGCTCCGCGTAGCGGATGTCGGTCGACGACAGCTGGGTGATGCCCTCGACGTGCGCCTTGTCGAACTGCACCGGAATGCCGAAGGCGATCGCGCTCATGATGGTGGCCTTGTGGGCGGCGTCGACGCCCTCGATGTCGAAGGTCGGATCGGCCTCGGCGTAGCCCAGGCGCTGTGCCTCCTTGAGCACCACGTCGAAGTCCAGGCCCTTGTCGCGCATCTCGGACAGGATGAAGTTCGTGGTGCCGTTGATGATGCCGGCGATCCACTCGATGCGGTTGGCGGTGAGGCCTTCGCGCAGGGCCTTGATGATGGGAATGCCGCCGGCCACTGCCGCCTCGAAGGCCACCATCACGCCACGCGCGGAGGCGGCGGCGAAGATCTCTGTGCCATGCACCGCCAGCAGCGCCTTGTTGGCCGTGACCACATGCTTGCCGGCCTCGATCGCCTCCAGCACCAGGGCCTTGGCAATGCCGTAACCGCCGATGAGTTCGATGACGATGTCGATCTCGGGGTTGGCCAGCACCTCGCGGGCATCGCCGACCACCGTCACGCCCGGCCCGACGATGGCACGCGCCCGCTCGGTATCCAGGTCGGCCACCATGGTGATCTCGATGCCGCGGCCGGCGCGGCGCTTGATCTCCTCCTGGTTGCGGTTGAGCACCCTGAAGGTGCCGCTGCCCACGGTGCCAATGCCCAGCAGGCCTACTTGGATCGGTTTCATGTGTGTCTCGCAGGGTTTCAAACAGCCCGCCCCTGGCGGGTCCGGGGAATCAAGGGTAGAGGCCGGTGGCCGGCCATGCGGCGGCCCAGGCACCGGCCAACGGCGTCAGCTCCCGTGGCGCTTGCGCCAGTGCTCGAGAAAACGGGCCAGGCGGCCGATGGCCTCGCGCAGGTCGTCCTCGTGGGGAAGGAACACGATACGGAAATGCTGGTTGTCCGGGTAATTGAAACCCGAGCCCTGCACCAGCATCACCCGCGTCTCCTGCAGGCATTCCAGGAAGAACTGCTGGTCGTCCTCGATCGGGTACATCGTCGGGTCCAGACGGGGGAACATGTACAGGGCCGCCTTGGGCTTGACGCAGCTGACCCCTGGAATGGCGGTGATCAGCTCATAGGCCAGATCGCGCTGGCGGCGCAGCCGTCCCCCTTCGGACACCAGTTCGTTGATGCTCTGGTAGCCACCGAGGGCGGTCTGGATGGCCCACTGCCCGGGCACGTTGGCGCACAGGCGCATGTTCGAGAGCATGTTCAGGCCCTCGATGTAATCGCGGGCGGGCTTCTTGTCGCCGGAGACCACCAGCCAGCCGGCCCGGTAGCCGCACGAGCGGTAGCTCTTGGACAGCGAGTTGAAGGTCAGGGTCAGCACATCGTCCGACAGGCTGGCGATCGCGGTGTGCCTGCTGCCGTCGTACAGCACCTTGTCGTAGACCTCGTCGGCCAGGATCACCAGCCCGTGCTCACGGGCGATGGCCACGATCTGCAGCAGCAGATCGTCCGGATAGAGGGCACCGGTGGGGTTGTTCGGGTTGATCACCACGATGCCCTTGGTGGCCGGCGTGATCTTGCGGCGGATGTCGTCCAGGTCTGGCAGCCACCCCTTCGATTCGTCGCACATGTAGTGCACCGGGGTGCCCCCCGACAGGCTGACCGCGGCCGTCCAGAGCGGGTAGTCCGGCGCCGGCAGCAGCAGCTCGTCGCCGTTGTCCAGCAGGGCATTGGTGGCCATCACGATCAGCTCGCTCGCCCCGTTGCCCAGGTAGATGTCATCCAGCGTCACACCCTGCACACCCTGTTTCTGGGTTTCGTGCATGACCGCCTTGCGGGCGGCGAAAATGCCCTTGCTGTCCGAATAGCCCGCGGAGTTCGGCAGGTTGCGGATCATGTCCTGCTGGATTTCCTCCGGCGCATCGAAGCCGAACACCGCCAGATTGCCGATGTTGAGCTTGATGATCTTGTGGCCCTCCTCCTCCATCTGACGCGCCGCGTCCATGATGGGTCCACGGATGTCGTAGCAGACATTGGCCAACTTGGCGGATTTCTGGACAGTCTTCAAGATCCCTCCCGTGCGGGGGCTCAATGGGTGGCGACCGGGCGGCCGGTGGTGCCTCGCGCTATAGTCTGCCGCTGTGGTGCTGCGGTCAGCCTGCGGGACAAGCTTGCGAACCGTCCGGGGAAAACCCCCAATTTGACCACAGTTCACGCACGCATCCGGCCCGCCCGGACCCCACGCAGCCCGCGCACGCCCATGAAACTGCACGCCGACCGCAACGACCATCTGGCCATCACCGCCTACGGAGAAGGTTGGCTGGCCATCAACGGACAGCGCCACGAAAGCAGCCTGGTCATCTCGTCATCGGGACGCGTCGATGCCTGGGATTGCCGCCAGTTCGAGGACCTGACCGCGGCCCATTTCTCCGCCCTGCTGCAAGGCGACGCACAGCCTCCTGAGCTGGTCATCTTCGGCAGCGGAAGCCGGCTGAGGTTCGTGCCCCCGTCCTTGCTGGCGCAGCTGACGGCGCGCCGCGTGGGTGTGGAGACCATGGACACACAGGCGGCCTGCCGGACCTACAACATCCTCGCGGGCGAGGGCCGCCGGGTGGTGGCTGCCCTGCTCCTGCCGCGACCGGATCCACACCCGACCCCCGGTTCGGGGTAAAATACGCGTTTGTTTCCTGCCCTGCGCCCAGCAGGGAAAGACAGCTTCCGAGGCATCGCGCCGGCCTGCAAGCCAACGACCGCGGAGCCGGGCCACCTGCACTGCGCCTGCACCGGCGCAGCTGGTGGGCCTGGCCAGGCTCCCCGTCGTGCCCGGGGTCGGCCGTGCCCAGCTCGGACGGGAAGCCAACGCATTTCCACCAACTCACGTCAGGGGTCCTCGCAGCATGGCAGTCGTTGTCAACAAACCCATTCCCGAATTCGAAGCCCAGGCCACCGGCGGAGTCAAGGTCAGCCACCAGTCCCACCTGGGCCAGACCCTGGTGCTCTACTTCTACCCCAAGGACAACACACCCGGCTGCACCACCGAAGCGATGCAGTTCCGTGACAAGTACAAGGATTTCGTGAAGGCCGGTGCCCAGGTGTTCGGCGTCTCGCGCGACAACATGAAGTCGCACGACGACTTCAAGCTCAAGCTGGAGCTGCCCTTCGAGCTGGTGGCCGACACCGAAGAGAAGATGTGCCACATGTTCGGTGTGGTCAAGAACAAGATCATGTACGGCAAGAAGGTCAAGGGCATCGAGCGCAGCACCTTCCTGATCGGTGCCGACGGCGTGCTCAGGCAGGAATGGCGCGGCCTCAAGGTGCCCGGCCACGTCGAGGAAGTGCTCAAGGCCGTCAAGGCCCTCAAGAAGGCCGCCTGACACCGGCCCGTCCGGAGGCACCGCCCCGGGGCCGCGAGAGCCGGGGTCGACCGGCGGTGTCCGGCCGGGCGGCGAGAGCTGTCACCGGACTCATGCATAATGGTCCCATGATCCGAGGATGCCGCCTGGCTCCCCCCTCCACCGACCCTGACCGTCGACCCGAGAGCCGCCCGGTGAACCTGGCGGCTTTCTTTTTTTCGGCCTCGCGCCGGACCTGACCGCTTCCATGCCCCTGCCGCCTCCTCCTGCCAAGCGCGCCGCCCTGCTCTCTGCCGAGGCCTACGCCCTCAAGTCCCTGTCCGGTGAAACCGGCTCCCACGCGCCGGACACCGCCATCGCAACCCCCGAGCAGGAACCGGTCCGTCAAGCCCGCCGCCCGGCGCCTGCCACCGCACGAGGACGCAAGGTCCGCCAGCCCGCCGACGACCTGCCTGCGTCCGCAGCCCAGAGCCCGGCCCAGCCCGACCGCCGCCCCGCGGCAACCCCGGACGTGAAGGCCGCCGGCACAGCCGCGCCCAAGCGCAACGGCAAGCCCCGCTCCCGCATCCAGGGCAGATCCCGCCTGTTCGTGCTCGACACCAATGTGCTGCTGCACGACCCGGTCAGCCTGTTCCGTTTCGAGGAACACGACATCTTCCTGCCCATGATCGTGCTGGAAGAACTCGACGGCCACAAGAAGGGCATGACCGAGGTGGCCCGCAACGGCCGCCAGACCAGCCGCACGCTCGATGCCCTGGCTGCCCAGGCCGGCGGCGACATGAGCAAGGGGCTGAAGCTGTCGGCAACCGGCCATCAGTCGGCAAGGGGCCTGCTTTACTTCCAGACCGAACCGCTGACCGACGACCTGCCGTCCAGCCTGCCGCAAGGCAAGGCCGACAACCAGATCCTGGGCGTCGTCCATGCCCTGGGGCGCAAGCACCCGGACCGCGAAGTGATCCTGGTCTCCAAGGACATCAACATGCGGGTCAAGGCCCGCGCGCTGGGCCTGGCCGCCGAGGACTACGAAAACGACAAGACGCTCGACGACGGCGAACTGCTGTACTCGGGCGCCCTCGCGCTGCCGTCGGACTTCTGGACCCGCCAGAGCAAGACCATCGAGAGCTGGCAGAGCGGCAGCCACACCTTCTACCGTGTCAGCGGCCCCGCCGTCAGCCAGTTCCACATCAACCAGTTCGTCTACTTCGAGGCACCGGGCGAGCCCTCGCTCTATGCCCGGGTGACCGAGATCCGCGACAAGACGGCGGTCCTCAAGACGCTCAAGGACTACACCCACCTGAAGAACGCGGTCTGGGGCGTGACCAGCCGCAACCGCGAGCAGAACTTCGCCCTCAACCTGCTGATGGATCCCGAGATCGACTTCGTGACCCTGGCAGGCACCGCCGGCACCGGCAAGACGCTGATGGCCCTGGCCAGCGGCCTGACCCAGGTGCTGGACGACCGGCGCTACACCGAGATCATCATGACCCGGGCCACCGTCAGCGTCGGCGAGGACATCGGCTTCCTGCCTGGCACCGAGGAAGAGAAGATGGGGCCCTGGATGGGCGCCCTCGATGACAACCTCGAGTTCCTGGCCAAGGGCGACGCCGGCGGCGCAGGCGAGTGGGGCCGAGCAGCCACCAACGAACTCATCCGCAGCCGCATCAAGGTCAAGAGCATGAACTTCATGCGCGGCCGCACCTTCATGAACAAGTACGTCATCATCGACGAGGCGCAGAACCTCACGCCCAAGCAGATGAAGACGCTGATCACGCGGGCCGGGCCGGGCACCAAGATCATCTGCATGGGCAACCTGGCCCAGATCGACACACCCTACCTCACCGAGGGCTCCTCGGGCCTGACCTTCGCCGTGGACCGCTTCAAGGGCTGGCCGCACGGGGGGCACATCACCCTGGCGCGCGGCGAGCGCTCGCGCCTGGCGGACTACGCCAGCGAGGTCCTGTAAGCGCCTGACCGGCCGCCTGGGCTGTCCCCATCCGCCCGCCGGTCAGAAATCGCCGTGGTCGGGTGACAGGCTCTCGAAACGGGTGAGCATGTTCAGGAAGGCCAGCTTCACGACCCCGGTCGGGCCGTTGCGCTGTTTGCCGATGATGATCTCGGCCACCCCAGGCTCCTTGCAGGCGTCCTTGGTGTAGTACTCGTCCCGGTAGATGAACATGATGATGTCGGCATCCTGCTCGATGGCGCCCGATTCGCGCAGGTCACTCATCATGGGGCGCTTGTCGGTGCGCTGCTCGACCGAGCGGTTGAGCTGCGACAGCGCGATCACCGGGCATTGCAGCTCCTTGGCCAGCATCTTCAGGCCACGCGAGATCTCGCCCAGCTCGGAGGCCCGGTTCTCGTCGCCCGAACCGCTGCCGCTCATCAGCTGCAGGTAATCGACCACGATCAGGCCGAGCTTGCCGCACTGGCGCGACAGGCGCCTGGCGTTGGCCCTCAGGGCCCCCGGCGTCAGACCCGGCGTCTCGTCAATGTGCAGCGAGACGTGCCGCAGTTTCTCGATCGCCTCGGTCAGGCGCGGCCACTCGTCGTCGGTGAGCTTGCCCGTGCGCAGGTGGCTCTGGTTGATGCGCCCGATGGAGCCGACAATGCGCACCGCCAGCTGGGAAGCGCCCATCTCCATGGAGAACACGGCCACCGGCAGTCCTTCGTTGAGGGCCACGTGCTCGGCGATGTTGATGGCAAACGCGGTCTTGCCCATCGACGGACGTGCGGCCAGCACCACGAGATCGCCGGCCTGCAGCCCCGAGGTCATGCGGTCCAGATCGCGGAAGCCGGTGGGCACCCCGGTGATGTCGTTGGGGTTGTCCGCCATCTCGCTGACCCGGTCCAGCAGGTCGACCACGAGCTTGTCCATCGACTGGAAGCCCTCCTTCATCCGCGAGCCTTCCTCGCCGATGTGGAAGATCTTCTGCTCCGCCTCGTCCAGGATCTTGTCGACCGGCCTGCCCTGGGTGTTGAAGGCCGCGGTGGCGATCTCGTCGCTGGCCGCCACCAGCTTGCGCAGGATCGCCCGCTCACGGACGATCTCCGCATAACGCCGGATGTTGGCGGCGCTGGGCACGTACTGTGCCAGGCTGTTGAGGTAGGCCAGGCCACCGGCCTCCTCGGCCTTGCCCAGGCTCTGCAGGTGCTCGAAGACCGTCACCACATCGGCGGGCTTGCTGGCATTGATCAGGGCCGCGATCGATGAATAGGCCAGGCGATGCTCGTAGCGGTAGAAGTCGGAATCGTTGACCAGATCGGCCACGCGGTCCCAGGCGCTGTTGTCCAGCAGCAGGCCACCGAGCACGCTCGACTCGGCCTCGATCGAGTGGGGCGGCACGCGCAGCTGGGCGATCTGCCGGTCCACCGGAGACCCCGGTTCGTCCAGGCCGGCGTCGAAGGCCGAAAAGGGAGAGGAAAACGCGGATGACATGGCAGGAGAAGAAGCAAACCCCGATGTTAAGCCGGCCCAGGCCGCCGGCCTGTGGACAAGGCTGGGGACAAGCGCTGAATCGGCGGTGGACCGCTGCCCGCAGGCCGTCGGGCCGACCGGCGGTCGGCAGATGAAAAAAAAGCCGCCCGCTCCGGACGGAAGCGGCGGCTTCTGGCTGACCCCGGCCGGTTCAGGGCCGGGACAGTGGGATCAGGCGGTCTCGCCGAGCACCGTCACCGGCACCTCGACGGTGACGTCGGTGTGCAGGTTCACGTTGACCGAGTAGTCGCCGACCATCTTGAGCGGGCCATTGGGCATGCGCACCTGGGCCTTGGCGACCGCATAGCCGAGCTTGTTCAGCTCCTCGGCCACGTCGTGGTTGGTGACCGAGCCAAACAGACGGCCGTCGACGCCGGCCTTCTGCGAGAGCTTCACCGAGATGCCGGCCAGCTTCTCGCCCAGGGCCTGGGCCTCGGCCAGCTTGGCGGCGGCGGCCTTTTCCAGTTCGGCACGGCGTGCCTCGAATTCGGCAATGGCCGACTGGGTGGCGCGGCGGGCGCGGCCGGTGGGGATCAGGAAGTTGCGGGCATAGCCGTCCTTGACCTTGACCACGTCGCCCAGGCCGCCGAGATTGACAACTTTGTCGAGCAGGATGATTTGCATGTCAGGCTCTCCTTCAGACGCGATGCTGGTCGCTGTACGGCAGCATGGCCAGGAAACGGGCGC
>SBFS01000200.1 GCA_006227825.1 Burkholderiales bacterium
CGCGGCGCTGAGGGCGTCGGGCACCGCCGCGGGCAGCGCCGCGACCGGCGGCCAGGCGCCGCTGACCGGCACCTCCAGGCGCACACCCGGCAGGCCCGGTCCTTTCCCGGGCGGGTCGGCTTCGGCCACCACCAGGGTCAGCGCGGCCGGCGCCTCGCTGCGGTATGGCGACAGCGGGATGCTGGCCTGCCAGCGTCCGCCGTCCCACGACTGGGTCCAGGGCGCGCCCGGCTCGATCAGGCCGGGCGTTTCGGGAAAGAACTCCAGTGTCCGGCCGCTCCAGTCGGCCGGCAGCCCTTGCAGGCTGACCTCCAGCCGTTGCGGCGTCGGGCTGACGCTGCCGCTGGCCGGTGTGTCCGGGCGGGGGGCGGCGTCGAAGGCGGCCGAGAAATCGGCACCGTGCAGCGATGTCGACCCCTGGGCCGGCACGCTGATGCGGAACTGGCCTTCCTCCGGAATGCATTCGGTCTTGCACGCCAGCCAGGAGGCGTAGAGCGAGACCTCCAGCGCGCCGGCCGAGAAAGCGTCGGGCACCCGCACCGGCACCGGCAGCAGCACCGCGCCGTCGTAACCGTAGTTGGCCAGGGTGCCCAGCGGGAACTTGCGCGGGGTGGGCCAGGCGATGTCGCCGGCGCTGAAGCCTGCGGGCAGGGTCCATTCGAGTTCGGTCGGCAGGCCCGAGTCGCCGGGGTTCTTCCAGTAGGTGTGCCAGTCCGGGGCGTGCTGCAGGCGCAGGCCCAGCCAGAGCGTGCCGCCGGGCTGGATGCCCTCGGGCGCATGGGCCAGCAGTTCGGCGCGAACCTGCCCGGTGTCGACCACGCCGGGATTCGTCAGCTGGGCGTGCGCCGGGCCGGCGATCAGGCAGCCAGCGAGCAGCAGTCGCAGAAAGGATGAGGCGGACCGGAACGGTTTCATGGGGGCGAGGATGGGGGTCGGGGGCCGCGTGCGGGCGGCGCACCGGTTGGGAGGCGCGCCGCGCGGCCAAGTTCCACGGTCGGGCGCCGCACAGGTGATGAATATAAGCCAGCGCTGTTGCCTTTGCAGGCCCTGCCGCGGCATGCCCCCGTCCCCGGTGGTCGCCGGAAGGTTCACATCGGGGCGCGAATTCGGTAAAAAAGACCCTTCGGCGCGCGGCGCCGGACACGTGACAGCGGAGGACTGCGATGGGATCCATGATGGAAATGGCCCTGGAGCCGTGGGCCCGCCGCGTGCGGGACAGGGCCGACCTGCCGGTGCGGCTGTGCTGGGGGGAGTCGGGCCGGGACAGCCTGGCGCTGGGCGACTTCTCCGAACCCCGGGTCGAGATCCGGGTGCGCGATGCCTCGGCCTGGCGCCTGCTGCTCAACCCCCGTCTCGACACCCTGGGGCAGGCCTACGTGGAGGGTCTGATCGATGTCGACGGCCGCCTGGAGGACATCCTGGAGATGGCCCACCGGCTGGCGGAGGCCGGCACGCCCGACGAGGAGGGCCTGCTGGCGCGCCTGCGGCGCCATTTTGCCCACACGCGGGAGAGCGACAGCGAGGCCATCCAGTACCACTACGATGTCTCCAACGACTTCTACGCCGAGTGGCTGGACCCGTCGATGGTGTATTCGTGTGCCTATTTCGAGAACGGCGAGGAGGACCTGGCCGAGGCCCAGCGCAAGAAGATCGACCACATCCTGACCAAGGTCCGCCTGCAGCCCGGCCAGCGCCTGCTGGACATCGGCTGCGGCTGGGGGGCGCTCGTCCTGCGCGCTGCCGGACACTTCGGCGCCCGCTGCGTCGGCATCACGCTGTCGCGCAACCAGTACGAGCTGGCCTGCGAGCGGGTGCGCGATGCGGGCCTGCAGGACCGCATCGAGATCCGGCTGCAGGACTACCGCGACGTGCAGGACGGCCCGTTCGACCGCATCACCAGTGTCGGCATGTTCGAGCATGTGGGCGTGGGCCAGCTGCCCGCCTACTTCCGGCGCATGCGAGAGCTGCTCGTGCCTGACGGCTGGGCCATGAACCACGGCATCACCAGCACCGACCCCCACGACGGTGAAACCAGCAAGGGCGGCGGCCACTTCATCGAGCGCTATGTCTTTCCGCGTGGCGAGCTGCCACACATCGGAACCGTCCTGCGCACGATGCAGGAGGGCGGCCTGGAAAGCTTCGATGCCGAGAACCTGCGCCGCCACTACGCGCGCACCCTGGCCTTGTGGAGCCAGGCCTTCGAAGCCCGGGCACAGCGCATCCGCACCCTCGTGGACGAGAAGCGCTGGCGCATCTGGCGGGTCTACCTGGCCGGCTGCGCCTGGGCGTTCGAGCACGACGAGATCGCGCTGTTCCAGGTGCTGTGCCGGCCGTCCGGGCGGCTCTGCGGCGAACTGCCCTGGTCGCGGCGCTGGATCTACCGCTGAGCGCCCGCCGCGTCCGGCCGGCGTAAGATAGGCGCATGAGTGACCCCGCCCGCCCGCCGACCCGTTTCTGGGCGGACCTGAGCACCGCCGATTTCGCGGCGATCGACCGCGGCCGGACCATCGCCGTGCTGCCCCTGGGGGCGACCGAGCAGCACGGTCCGCACCTGCCGCTGTCGGTCGACACCACGCTGGTCGACGGGGTGGTGGCGTCGGCCCTGCCGCACCTGGCTGCCGACCTGCCGGTGCTGTTCCTGCCCACGCTGGCCGTCGGCTTCTCGCCCGAACACGCCCGCTTTCCCGGCACGCTCTCGCTCAAGGCCGAAACCCTGATCCGCCTGTGGACCGAGATCGGCGACGGCGTGGCCGACAGCGGTGTGCGCAAGCTGCTGCTGTTCAACGCCCACGGTGGGCAGGTCGGGGCCCTGGACCTGGTGGCCCGCGACCTGCGTGCCCGGCGCGGCATGCTGGTCTACAGCAGCAGCTGGTTCAACCTGCCTTTGCTCGACGCCGACGGGCAGGACCTGCATGAGCGTTTCACGGCGGAAGAACACCGCTTCGGCATCCATGCCGGCCAGATCGAGACGTCGATGATGCTGGCGCTGGCGCCCGGGCATGTGCGGCTCGACCAGGCGGAGTATTTCCGGTCGACCGCGCAGGACCGGGCCGAGCGCTTCCCCATCCTGGGCAATGGCCGCAGCGCCAGGCTCGGCTGGATGATGCAGGACTACAACCCCCAGGGCGCGGTCGGCCATGCGGCCGGCGCCGATGCGGACCGGGGGCGTGCCCTGGTCGATGCCGCCGGGCGGGCGCTGGCGCAGCTGCTGGCCGAGATCGACCGGTTGCCGCCCGACACGCTGACCGAGCACACCGCCTTCGATCGCCAGCGGCCCTGAGCCGGCCCGGCCTGCCTCAGGCGTAGGTCACCCAGTCGCCCAGTTCCGGCCGGTCCAGGTGGGGCAGGGTGTTGTAGGTCAGCAGGGTGTGGCGCTTCGGCGAGAACTGAAATTCGCTGACCGCGCTGTTGCGGATGCGCATGTTCAGGTCGATGGTGCGCTCCGGGCTCAGCCCGAGCACATGACCGACGGCGGTCGCGATCGGCCCGCCACTGGAGACGATGAGCACCCGCTGCCCGTGATGCCGCTGGCGCACATGGTCCAGGGCCGAGGTGACACCGCGCACGAACTCCGGGTAGCTGGGCATGCCGCGCGGGCTGACGGTGCCGGCCATCCACTGGGCCAGCCCGTCCCGCAGCAGACGGAAGTGCTGGCGGTAGCCCTCGGCGGTGTCGGGGCGCTCGCGGGGCTGGTTGCAGATGCTGCGGATCACCGCCTCGCCGTCGTATTCGTTCAGGCCCGGCCACTCCAGGGGTTGCAACTGCCAGCCGGCGCCGGCCGCGATCGCTTCCCAGGTCTGACGGTGGCGGCGCAGTGTCCCGCTGATCACGGCGTCGAACGCCACCTGGCGTTCGGCCCAGTGGCCTCCGAGCCGTTCGCACTGGCGACGGCCCAGGTCGCTGAGCTGGTCGTAATCCTCGGCTCCGAAAGAGGCCTGGCCGTGCCGCACAAGGTAGAGGGTTCCCATGAGCCGGGATTGTGTGCGCCGCCGCGGGCGCGGCTTTGTCCCCGCAGCGACTGGCGGGGCGGGCGGGCCCGGTGCGGCCTCGCCGGCGCGGTGAACCCGACGCGATAAGAGGCAGTTTGGCGCCGGTTTTGTCGGGTTAGGGGGGCGGCGGCGCGTGATCCAATCCTTCGGATGCCCCACTTCGTTCGGCCCCATGCTGCCTGACCTGTACACCCTGCTGCTGGTGCGCATGGGCTTTGACGGGCTGATTGCCCTGGCCTTCCTGAGGCAGATGCGGCGCTACCCGGGCATCGGCGGCCCGGGCTGGTGGTGCTCGGGCGCGGTGCTGGGGCTCCTGGGCACGGTCATGCTGATGGAGCGGGTGACCGGGGCCGGACCCATGGCCGGTGCTATGGGCGGCCTGTTGCTGTTCACCTCCAACGCCATGGCGTGGGCCGGTCTGCGCAGCTACCTGAAGCTGCCCATGCCGTGGAAGTGGCTGGGCCTGCTGGTGGGGCTGCAGGCGGTGTTGCAGCTGGGGTCGGCCCTGCTGGGCGACCGGCCCGCCGTCCATCAGCTGGCCTATGTGCTGATGACCGCGCTGCTGACGACCCTGTTCCTGCGCGATCTGCTGAGCCAGCGCCAGCACCGCTGGCAGCCCGAGTTCCGCGACCTGGCCGTGCTCACCGTGCTCGAGCTGTTGCTGATGGCAGGGGCGACCGTCTGGGTTGCCTGGGCCCGGCATCCACTGGACACGGTGGCCGCCGGCTTCATGCTGCTGTTCCTGCTGACCCGGTTTCTGCGTGTGCTGCTTTTCAGTGCCCTGGTGTCGCTGCGGCTGCGGCAGGAGGCCGACGAGGCCCGTCAGGCCATGGCCCGGCGCGAGGCGGACTCGCTTGATCTGGTCAACAACCTGGCGGCGGGTGTGGTGGTCTGCCGGCCAGACCGCAGCGTCGTCTCCGCCAACCGCGCGGCGCGCCAGTTCTTCGGTTGGCCGGTCAGCGATGACGGGTCGGGCCTGCTTCCGTCGCTGCCCAAGTGGCATCTGGTGCGCGACGATGGCACGCACATGCCGCGGCATGAGATGCCCTTCGAGCGTGTGCTGGCGACCGGACAGCCGGTGAGGGACGTGGTCAGCGGCACCGCGGTGGACGAGGTCGGCACCCTGCGCTGGGCATTGTGCAATGCCTACCCGGAGAACGATATCCAGGGTTGCCTGCGCCATGTGGTGCTCACTTTTGTCGACATCACCTCGCTGCGCGCCGTACAGGCCGAGCAGAAGGCCTTGCTGGGCCAGTTGGCCCAGTCGCAGAAGATGGAGGCCCTGGGCACGCTGGCCGGTGGCGTCGCGCACGATTTCAACAACATTCTGGCGGCGATCCTGGGCAACGCCGATCTGGCGCGACACGACCTGCCGCGGGACGCCCCGGCGCGCGAGAGCCTGCACGAGATCAGCGCGGCCGCGCGCCGCGGCCGCGAACTGGTGCGCCAGATCCTGGCCTTCAGCCGCCGCCAGCCGCTGGAGCGGGTGCCGGTCGACGTGCGTGCGGTGGTCGGCGAGGCCTGCACCCTGCTGCGCACCGCCCTGCCGCCCCAGGTGCAACTGGTGCAGGACTGTGCCTGCCACACGCCACCGATCCAGGCCGACGCGACCCAGCTGGGCCAGGTCCTGCTGAACCTGGGCACCAATGCGGTGCATGCCCTTCAGGGCGCGACCGGGCGCATCGAATACCTGCTGGACGCGCTGTGCGCCGACGATCCGGCGGTGCCCGCCGATTGGGGCGCAGGCTGCCGGGCCCAGGGCGTCGACGTGGTGCGCCTGCGTGTGCGGGACAACGGCTGCGGCATGAACGAGGCGGTCAGGCACCGCATTTTCGAGCCCTTCTTCACCACCAAGCCGGTCGGCCAGGGCACCGGCCTGGGGCTTCCGGTGGTGCTGGGCATCGTCGAGGCCCATGGCGGCATCGTGACGGTGGACAGCGAGCAGGGCCGCGGCACCGAGTTCCGCCTGTTCTTTCCGGCCGTGCCGGGGGCCAAACCTGCGCAGGAGCGCAGAGATTTCAACACGAACCCCCCCGAAGCGTTCACAATGCCCGAAAAACAGGTGACCTGCATCGCCCTGCCCCCGGAAACGGAGCCCATGACCGAACCTGCGAGCGCCGAGCCGCGCCACATCCTCTACCTCGATGACGACGACACGCTGGTGTTCCTGGTGCGTCGCCTGCTGGAGCGCCGCGGGTACCGGGTCACCGGCGTGAGCGACCAGCAGCAGGCCATCGAGGCCGTGCGCGATGACCCGCAGGGTTTCCACCTGCTGCTGACCGACTACAACATGCCGGGCATGTCCGGCATCGAGGTGGCCCAGGAGGTGCTGCGCATCAGCCCGCGGATGGTGGTGGCGGTGGCGTCGGGCTACATCAACGAGGAGCTGGAACAGAAGGCCAGGGACGCCGGCGTGCGCGAGGTGGTGTTCAAGACCGACGCCATCGAAACCTTCTGCGAGGTGGTCGAGCGTCTGTCCCGGCCGGACGGCGGCTCAGCCGCCTGACCCTCCACCGCCCGCCAGCACGCGCGCGAGCACCTGGCTGTCCACGTTGGCGCCGCACAGGGTGGTGCCCACCTTCTGTCCCTGCAGACCCGCACGTTCCTGCCAGGCCCCGGCGAAGCTGGCCGCGCCGGCTCCTTCGGCCACGTTGTGGGTGTCTGCGTAGATGGCACGCATCGCCTGCGCAACCTCTTCGTCCGTGACCTTCACCACATGGTCGAGGTGCGGCTTGAGCACATCCAGGGCGGCCTGGTCGGCCACACGGCAGGCCATCCCGTCGGCCAGCACGGTGCCCACCGCCGCCTCGACCACCCGTCCGGCAGCCAGCGAGTCGGCGTAGGTGGTGGCGTGGGCGCTCACCACGCCGACGATGCGCGCCGGGTGTCCCAGGGCGAGCTTGGCCGCGATCGCCGAACAGGCGCCCGAGCCCTGCCCGATGGGCACGTACACCACGTCCAGGTCGGGCACCGCGCGAAAGAACTCCCACCAGCAGGTGCTCACGCCCCGCAGCAGGTCGGGATGGAAGCTGGGCACCATGTGGGCCCTTCTCTCGGTGGCCAGGCGCAGGGCGTGTTCGCGGCTGGCCTGGAAGTCCTCGCCGTGCTCGACCAGGTTCACGCCCAGGGCCTTCATGGCTGCGTTCTTCTCCGTCGAGTTGCCGTGCGGCACCACGATCGTGCAGGCAACGCCATGTGCACGGGCGGCCCAGCCGATGCTCTGTCCGTGGTTGCCCCGGGTGGCGCTGATCACCTCGCGGGGCAGCGAACCGCGGCGGGCGAGCTGGTCGAAGTAGGTCAGTCCGCCGCGGATCTTGAAGGCGCCCACCGGTGTGTGGTTCTCGTGCTTGACCCAGCAGTCGGTGCCCAGGCGCTCGCTCAGCAGGGCCCAGCGGTATTGCGGGGTGGGGGCAAACGCGCGGTAGACGACTTCGGCAGCCGCTTCGATCTCCGGCAGGGTGGGCAGTGTCATGCAGGCTCCTGGTGGGTGAGCGCCATGGCGGCACCGTCATGGCGGCGGAAGGTGGCGCGAAGGCCGGCGGGACCGGTGGTGACGGGCACATCGGCCAGTCCGATGGCCTGCAGGGCCAGTCGCAGCCTGTGGGCCTGCGGGTGCTGCAGCGCCAGTGAATCCCACGGCAGGACCGGCGTTGCCATCCGCTGCGTCGGATGCGTCTGGCCCCACTCGATCAGCGTGGGCAGGCAGCCGCCGAACAGCCGCTGTCCGTCGTCGCGCACCGTGATCTTCCAGCGCAGCAGGCCGTCCGGCGTCGGGCGCGAGGCCTCGATCACCGGCCCGCGCTCGATGCCCAGCGCGCGCCAGCGCTGCAGCGCGGCCTCGATGTCCGGGACGCTGGCCACCCAGTGCAGCAGCTGCGGGCCAGCCTCTTGCAGCTGCTGCCGAATGGCCGGGTCATCGAGGTCGAACCAGCGGCGCAGCGGCGCTTCGCGGGCCGGTTGTGCCGACGGGTCGATCGCGATGATTTCCAGGTAGGCCTGCGGGTGTGCGGCCGATGCCAGCCGCAGCAGCCGGTTGTGGGTGCCGAACAGCGCGTGCGCCCCGCCCGGGCCGGGCACCACGCCCAGCGTGTCCTCGCACCAGCGCAGACCCTCTTCGAGCGAGCGGGCTGCCACCACCAGGTGGTCGACCCGGGCCGAAATGGTGCCGGCGGGCACGTTCACAGCCCCACCCGCCCTTCGATGCAGGTCACGGACTGTCCACCCACCCAGACCGTGCCGTCCGGGTCACGTTCGATGTGCACCCGGCCCTGGCGGTCCAGCAGGGTGCCCTGGGCGGCCACATAGCGCTCGGGCGCGAGACCGGCGCCGATCAGCCATTGGGCCAGGGCCGCGTTCAGGCTGCCGGTCACCGGGTCCTCGGCCAGGCCGTTGTTGCCGGGGAAGAACGCGCGCACCTCGAACTGCGTGTCGCCCTCCGGCTGCGGTCCGGTCACACCCACCTTGGCGCGCGGGCCGACAACCCCGACGTCCAGACCGGCCAGGATGCCCGCGTCGGGTTTCAGGGCCAGCACCTGCTCGGCGCTGCGCAGCATCACCCCCCGCCAGCCCGGTCCGTTGTCGCACCAGGCATGGGCGGCGATGTCCTGGCGCGCCACGCCCAGTCCGCGGGCAATGAGTGCCACGTCCGCCTCGTCCAGCGGCCCGCTGCGCACCAGCGGTGGCGCGGCAAAGGCCAGGCGGTCTGCGTCCCGCCTGATCTTCACCAGCCCCGCGCCGCATTCCTGTACCACATGCCCGTCACGGGGTACGCCGCCCGCCTCCAGCCAGGCGTGGCAGGTGCCCAGCGTCGGGTGACCGGCAAACGGCAGCTCGCGCCCGGGGCAGAAGATGCGCACCCGGTAGTCGGCACCGGCCGCTGCCGCTTGTGGCGAGGGTGGCAGCACGAAAGTGCACTCCGACAGGTTGGTCCAGTTGCTGAAGTGCTGCATCGTGGCCATGTCCAGCCCCGCGCCATCGAGCACCACCGCCAGCGGGTTGCCGCGGTAGGGTGTGGCGGTGAAGACATCGACCTGCCGGAACGGGCGCAGCTTCACGGACGGCTCTCCCGGATGGTGTCGGCCAGGGCCCGTATGCCGATGCGGATCTGCTCCTCGCTGGCCGTGACGAAAGACAGTCGCAGGCTGCGTGGGTCGGGTGCGTCGGCGAAGAACGCGGCACCCGGAACGAAGGCCACGCCCTTGTCCACCGCCCTGGGGAGCAGTTCGATGGCGTTCATGCCCTCGGGCAGCCGCGCCCAGAGGAACATGCCGCCGTCGGGCGCGTTCCATTGCACGTCCAGTCCG
>SBFS01000053.1 GCA_006227825.1 Burkholderiales bacterium
TGGGACCTGCACCTGCCGCGCGAAGCGAGCATGCTGCAGGCCCACGACCCGACCCACTTCGAGCGCGTGCTGCGGGCGCGGTTGCCACAGGCTGCCACGACCCGCCCCGCTGCACCGGAGATGACCACGGCATGAGACTGCATCCCGTTCCCGCGTCGCAAGGTTTCGGCTGGGTCAGGCTCGGCGCCCGGACTTTCTTTCGCCAGCCGCTGGCCATGGCGGGCCTTTTCTTCATGTTCATGGCCGTGGTGTCGGTGCTGTCCGCCATCCCCGTGCTGGGCTCTCTGCTGGCGATTGCCCTGGTGCCCGCGGCGACCATCGGCCTGATGGCCGCCAGCCGCGAGGCCCACGAGGGGCGCTTTCCCATGCCCTCCCTGCTGATCACCGCCTTCCGGGGCGGCATGAGCAAGGCCCAGCCCATGCTGGTGCTCGGGGCCATCTATGCCGTGGTCCTGACGCTGCTGGCAGGCCTGGCCACGCTCGCCAGCCCCGGCGAAGCCCCGCCCATCGGACCCGACACCGAGATCACGCCCGAGATGCTGCGCCAGGCCATGTTCGGCCCCGGTGTGCTGCTGATGATGCTGCTGTACATCCCGGTGCTGATGGCGTTCTGGCATGCCCCGGCGCTGGTGCACTGGCACGGCGTCTCGCCGGTCAAGAGCCTGTTCTTCAGCGCCCTGGCCTGCTGGCGCAACAAGGGCGCCATGCTGGCCTACGCGGCCGGCTGGGTCGGGGTGTTCCTGCTGGGCAGTCTGGTCATCAGCTTCGTGGCGGCGCTGTTCGGTGGCGCCCAGGCCATGGGCTTCCTGCTCTACCCGGCGGTGCTGCTGATGGCCGCCATGTTCCACACCTCGGTCTACTTCACCTTCAGGGACAGCTTCCTCGACGACAGCCGTCCCGAGCAGTCCCGGGCACCTGCCATCGACAGCAGCCGAGACGGCAGCTGAGCCGGGCCGGCCTGCGGTCCGGGGAGCCGTCGCGCAGGCTGCACACGGGCACCGTCATCCATTTTTCACAGAAGCTTCGTGATCGCGTCACGAACGCTCACCAGACTGCGGGTTTTGTTCAACCCACGCTGGAGAGAGCCCCATGGCGCAAGGCATTCGAGACGACGACGGTGTTTCCAACAATTCCCGCAACATCAGCCTGACCGAAATGGTCGACCAGGCGATCGCCCAGAACCCCCGGCGGCGCCTGCTGCTCAAGTCGGGCCTGGGCGCAGCCATGCTGCCCTTCCTGGGCGGGCTGGCGGCCTGCGGCGGCGGCGACGAGGCCGTCGTCACCCCCACCGTGCCGGCACCGAGGGAAAGCGTGCTGGGCTTCAACCCCGTGGCCGTCTCCACCGGCGACGTGGTGGTCGTTCCCGAAGGCTACACGGCCGAGATCCTGAACCGCTGGGGTGACCCGCTGTTTGCCGACAGCCCGGACTTCGCCGGTGACGCCAGCGAGACCTGGCGCGAAGCCGAACTGCAGGTCGGCGACAACCATGACGGCATGAGCTTCTTCCCGCTGCCCTTCGGCAGCGACAGCAGCGACCGCGGCCTTCTGGTGCTCAACCACGAGTACATCAACCCCGAGTACTACTACCGGCCCGAGCTCGACGCCGGCACGGGCGAATGGTACGAGCCCTTCACCTTCGAGAAGGTGCGCAAGGGCCTGGCCGGCCACGGCCTGAGCGTGATGGAAGTCCAGCGCAATGCCGACGGCAGCTGGATCTACGTCAAGGGCTCGCCCTACAACCGCCGCGTCACCGGCTACACGCCGATCGAGATCACCGGCCCGGTGCGCGGCAACGCCGCGGTGCAGACCGCCGCCGACCCCACCGGCACCGAGGTGCTGGGCACGCTCAACAACTGCGCCAATGGCCAGACCCCGTGGGGCACCTACCTGACCTGCGAGGAGAACTCCAACGGCTACTTCGGCTGGAACGGCAGCCGCACCCGCACCGCTGCAGAAGCCCGCTACGGCTACAGCCAGAACGGCTTTGGCTACATGTGGCACACCCAGGACCCGCGCTTCGACCTGAATGCCAACCCCAACGAACCGAACCGGTTCCACTGGGTGGTCGAGGTGGACCCCTACAACCCGCAAAGCAAGCCGAAGAAGCGCACCGCGCTGGGCCGCTTCAAGCACGAGAACATCGAGATCGTGGTCGGCACCGACAACACCGTGGTGGCCTACTCGGGCGACGACGAGCGGGGCGACTACATCTACAAGTTCGTCTGCGCCAACCCGTTCAACCCGGACAACATGGCCGCCAACCGCGACCTGCTCGACACCGGCACCCTGTACGTCGCCCGTTTCACGGCCGGCGCGACCGACGGCGACAACCAGGGCACGGGCGAATGGGTCGCCCTGGTGCACGGCCAGAACGGCCTGACGGTGGACAACGGCTTTGCCGACCAGGCCGACATCCTGGTGCGCACCCGCATGGCTGCCGACTTCGTGGGCGCCACCCGCATGGACCGCCCCGAGTGGATCGCCGCCAACCCGACCCGGCTCGGCGATGTCTACATCGCGCTGACCAACAACTCCCAGCGCGGAACCACCTTCCCCGTCGACGAGGCCAACCCGCGCGCGTCCAACTCGTGGGGCCACATCCTGCGCTGGAGCGAGGCCGGCGGCGATCCCAAGGCCACGACCTTCACCTGGAACATCTTCCTGCTGGCAGGCAACCCGGTGGCCTTCCCGGACCGGACCGACCCCCGCTCGGGCTCGTCCAACATCACGCCGGAGAACATGTTCAACTCGCCCGACGGCCTGTACTTCGACAACAGCGGCCGCCTCTGGATCCAGACCGACGGTTCGTTTGCCAACACCGGCAACTTCGCCGGCATGGGCAACAACCAGATGCTGGCCGCCGACGTCGAAACCGGCGAGGTCCGCCGCTTCCTGGTCGGCCCCTCGGGCTGCGAGATCACCGGCCTGGCCTTCACGCCCGACCGCCGGACCATGTTCGTCAACATGCAGCACCCGGGCGAGCTGGGTTCGCACCCGAACCGCCCCGCCGGCTACGGCGACGACGAAATTGCCCGTGACCCGACGGCCTTCTCGATCTGGCCCGCCAGCCAGAGCAACCCGCCGGCCAACCGCGCCGACGCCGGCCGCCCGCGCTCGTCCACCGTGGTCGTGCGCCGCCTGGACGGCGGCGTGATCGGCGGCTGAGTCCCGCCTGCTTAGGGAAGCCGGACGTCGGCACGCCAGTCGACGCCGGCATTGACAGGGTGGGTGCGATGCATCCACCCTTCTTTTTCCTGACCGGTCCGGGTTGTCGGGGCATCCCTGCCAGCGGTCGCCCGACCGCCCGTCGGGCGTTGGTCACGCACATCCGCTGCCCGTGACT
>SBFS01000032.1 GCA_006227825.1 Burkholderiales bacterium
GTGTTCGGCATGTCGCAGGCCCTGGGCGACCGGCCGCAGCTGGCGCGGGCGCTGGCCCTGGCCGGCGCGGCCTTCCTGGCCTGGTACGGGTGGAGGGCCCTGCAGCGGGTGCGGCACGCCGGCCGCCTGCAGGCAGCGCCGGGTGGCGCCAGCCTGCGTCGCGGGGCTGCCCTGGCCCAGGCGGCGGCCTTCACCCTGCTCAACCCGCATGTCTACCTGGACACGGTGCTGCTGGTGGGCAGCATCGGCGCGCAACAGCCGCCCGCCCTGCAGCCCTGGTTTGCCGCCGGGGCCAGCACCGCCAGCCTGACCTGGTTCAGCCTGCTGGGTTTCGGTGCCCGCTGGCTGGCGCCCTGGTTTGCCCGGCCGCGCGCCTGGCAGGTGCTGGACGGCCTGATTGGCCTGGTGATG
This sequence comes from Burkholderiales bacterium, assembly GCA_006227825.1. Taxonomy (GTDB): domain Bacteria; phylum Pseudomonadota; class Gammaproteobacteria; order Burkholderiales; family Burkholderiaceae_C; genus Hydrogenophaga. The sequence continues at coordinate 412 of SBFS01000032.1, forward strand.
TGGGTACTGGCCATGCTGCTGGTGCGGCACGCGCTGGCGGGCGTCTGAGCGCCGTGGCGGGTGTCCGCTCGTGCGCAGCCGGGCCGTACCGGCGTGACTGCCCGCGGGAGCGTTTGGCGTTACCCTAGGCCTTCCCTGATCCGCGACCCGTCGCGACCGCCCTGCGCGCATCGGCCGTTGTCCGTCCGGTGATGCTGCCCAACGTGCCCCACATGACCCCCGCCAACGACCGGCCCGCCCACCACGGCTGGCTGATTGCCAACCTGCTGGCGCAGATGGCCTTCGGCCTGCTGGCCATGACCATCGGCCTGCCGTCCATGCAGGAGTGGCCGGCCATCTTCGGCGCCAGCCAGGCCGCGGTGCAGCTGACCTTCAGCGGCTATGTGCTGGCCTATGGCGTGCTGCAGCTGGTTCATGGTCCGATGTCGGACCGTCTGGGGCGGCGGCGGGTGCTGATGTTCGGCCTGTCCATCACCATGCTGGGGTCGGTGATGGCAGCGCTGGCCACGGACCTGTCCACGCTGGTGGCCGCCCGCGTGCTGCAGGGTGCGGGCAGCGCCGCGGGCATGGTGGTGGGGCGTGCGCTGATCCAGGACCTGTTCCAGGGGGCCGAGCGCACCCGTGTCATGGCCTACGTGGGCATGGCCATGGGGCTGTGCCCGCCGCTGGGCACCATCGTGGGCGGCCAGCTGCACGTCGGCCTGGGCTGGCAGGCCAACTTCGCGCTGATGGCGGTGCTGGCGCTGGTGCTGTGGGTGTCGGCCTGGCGCGGCCTGCCCGCGCACCGGCCACCGGCCGCGCCCCAGGCGCACTGGCTCGGCGCGATGCTGGCCGCCTACCGGCAACTGCTGCAGGACCGCCGCTTCGTGCTCTACGTCTGCCTGCTGGCCCTGACCTCCGCCACGTTCTATGCCTTCCTGGGCGCCGCGCCGCTGGTGCTGGGCAGCTACGGGGTGGGGCCGGACGGCATCGGCTTCTACATCATGTTCGTGCCGGGGTCCTACATCGTCGGCAATTTCCTGACCTCGCACCTCGTGCACCGGCTGGGCGACCAGCGCATGATGTGGGCCGGGCAGGCCCTGACGGCATCCGGTATCGGGCTGATGCTGGCGCTGGCGCTGGCGGGGTTCGATTCGCCCCTGGCCCTGGCGTTGCCGCTGATGCTCATGGGCCTGGGCAACGGCTTCATGGTGCCGCCGGCGCTGGCCGGCACGGTGGGCCTGATGCCTGCCCTGGCCGGCTCGGCCGCCGCGGTGGCCGGCCTGATGCAGCAGCTGGCGGCGGCGCTCGGCGGCTTTGCCGTCGGCCTGGTCAGCCACACCGACGCGGTGAACCTGGCGCTGGTGATGATGGCCCTGTGCCTGCTGGGTGTGGCGGCCCAGGCGGCGCTGCGGCGGGTGCTGCGCCCGGCCGGGCCCAGCCGGGTGCGCAACTGAACTTTCAGGCCAGGCGTTCGGTGATGAAGCGCCAGTGCGCCTCGCTCACCGGCGTGATCGACAGCCGGTTGCCGCGCTGCAGGATCAGCATATCGGCCAGTTCGGGCGTGGCGCGCAGTTCGGGCAGGCCGATCAGGCGGGTCTTGCGCAGGGCCTGCACGTCCAGCAGCAGCCAGCGGGGCTGGTCCGGCCTGGACTTCGGGTCGAAGTAGGGCGAGGCACTGTCGAACTGTGTCGGGTCGGGGCGCACGCCCGAGGCCACGCGCGCCAGCCCCGCAATGCCCGGCTGCGGGCAACTGGAGTGGTAGAACAGCACGCCGTCGCCCACACGCATGGCATCGCGCATGAAGTTGCGCGCCTGGTAGTTGCGCACCCCGGTCCAGGGCACGGTGGCACCGGGCGCGGCCAGCGCGTCGTCGATCGAGCATTCGTCCGGTTCGGACTTCATCAGCCAGTACTGCGTCATGGACCGGATGATAGTGAGGCCGTAGGTGAAGCGGCGGCTGCCATGGACGCGACAGCGCCGGCCTCACCGGGCGGCACAATCGGCCCATGGCCATTCCCTTTTTCGGTGATGCGGTGGACACGCCGCCCCTGCCGTCGTCCACCGTGATGCTGCTGCGCGAGGGCGCGCCGGGCCTGGAGGTGCTGCTGATGCGCCGGCACGCCAACACGGCGGTGCTGGGCGGTGTGCATGTGTTCCCCGGTGGCAAGCTCGATGCGGCCGACCGGGACGTAGGTGCGCAGGGGCTCGAGCTTGACCTTGACGCCGAGGCCTGCCGGCTGCGGCTGGCCGAGCCGCAGCTGGAGCCCGGGCAGGCCCTGGCGCTGCACCTGGCTGCGCTGCGCGAGACCTTCGAGGAATGCGGCCTGCTGCCGGGGGCCGATGCGAGCGCGCGCGACCTGGGGGCCCTGCGCGAACGCATGCAGGCCGGCTCGAACCTGCGCGACGCTGCCGCCGGGCTGGGCCTGGCGCTGCGGCTCTCTGCCCTGCTGCCCTGGTCGCGCTGGATCACGCCGCGCCAGCCCTCGGTCAGCCACAAGCGCTTCGACACCCGATTTTTCGTCGCCCTGGCACCGCCCGGGCAGGACATCGTGGCCTGCGCGCGCGAGACCACCGAGGTGGTCTGGACCACGCCCCGCGCCGCGCTGGAGCGCTACTGGGCCGGCGAGATCGACCTGGCGCCACCGCAGATCATGAGCCTGTCTCACCTGCTGCGCCTGGGGGACGTGGGCGCGGTGATGGCCCGGGCCCGTGCCTGCCCTCCGGTGCTGGTCGCCCCGGAGCCTTTCGACGAGGACGGCGTGCGGGTCATCTGCTATCCGGGCGATCCGGCGCACAGCGTCCGTGAGGCGGCCTGGCCCGGCCCGACGCGGCTGCGCTACCGCAACCGGCGCTTCGAGCCGGAGGGCGGGCTGGACGCACTGACCGGTGGGGCCTGACACGCCAGGCCCTGCGCCCGGCGATGGCCATGGCACCATCG
>SBFS01000264.1 GCA_006227825.1 Burkholderiales bacterium
GCCCAGCGAGGCCCCGTTCTTCTGGCGCACCAGCGGGCTGTCCTCGTTCGCGGCGCCCTGCACGGTGTCCAGGCGAAGGAAGCCGAAGACGAGCCAGTCGCGGCCGAGGCTGCGGCTGGCCGACAGCGACAGCCGCGTGGCCACCAGTCCGCCGCTGGCCGTGTAGGCAGGACGCGTTGCCGTGACGTCGGCGGCGCCCACGCCGTAGAAGTCGCCGGCCAGGCGGCGGTCGGCCAGGATGACACCCAGGCTCGTGCCGTAGCGCCAGCCACCGGACGACCGGCGCTCGTACAGCAGCCGGGGCTCGAAGGCCAGTCCGCGGTAGCTGGCGCCGTCGTTGAGGTCGAACACGCCGCGCAGCGGAAACTCGGCGCGCCAGCGTCCGCCACCGGGCGCCGCGCCCAGCCGCAGCTTCAGCCGCGGCCCCAGCTCGACCAGGGTACCGAGTTCGCGCATGCCGCGGCGCGCCTCGATCTCGTCGTCGCCGCCGCCGAAAGAGCCGGCGAAGCCCACGTCCAGCTCCATGCGGTCGGTCCTGAGGGCGCGCAGCCCGACGGTCTCGTTGTCGGCCCGCAGCCAGCGGCCGCGGTAGACCACATAAGGCAGCGCCAGCGCGCGATCGAGCTGGGTGTCGGACCCGGGGTAGGCCTGTTGGGACACGCCCAGGGCAAAGGCCCCGATTTCCCACAGCGGCGGTCCGGCGCGCCCCTGATCTGTGGCGTGCGCAGGCAACCAGCCGGCCACGGCCAGAAAAAGACCTGCCGCCAGCCGCGGGCAAAGGACACGTGACATGAAACGCTCCGGTAAAACCAATCAGTACCTTATTGAACAGGATAGTCTATACCGGCCTTCGCGTGGGGCGATCGACCCTTGTCCGGGAGAGGGCTCTGCACCCCGGGCCGACTGGCCGCTGCGGGCCACGTCAGCCGCCCGGCCGCGCCTGCTCCACCCTTTCGAAGGCCACCCGTTCCATCAGGTAACACAGGCAGTCCTGCCGCACCACACGCTCATCCAGGGTCAGCATCGCGGGCATGGCCGCACGCTGCAGGCGCAACACTCCCCCCTCGGTGCTGAAGTACCGGTGCGCGACGTCCGCATCGGCCTCGTCACGGACGTCCAGCGGCATCGGGTGCCGGCTGTGGCCCCAGGCCGCGCCAGGGTCAAGCTCCCGGAAATTCATGTGATCGAGCCGGGGATCGAAAGACACCTCGGCAGGACCTTCGCCAAATGTGAAGCCCACGTCAGGGCGGACGCGGACGATGGCCACCGAGTGGTAGAGGTCGATGTCCTGCTCACGCACCGCATGGGCAGGGAATTCGGCGAGCTCGAGTGCCGCAGAGATGAAGCGGGCACAAGCCCGGGCATTGGCCTCATGTCCCGGCTTGCCGCACTCCAGGGCAACCGCGGGCACATGCGGCGCAAAGCAGGCCGTCTGCGTGCCGGCCAGCCCCCGGAACCACACCACCGTGCGCGAGAAAAGCCGCGCCAGATGCAGGGAAGCCTGATCCAGGCGGCAGACCACACTGTAGTGAGGGTTGAGACCCGTGTTGTTGTGAAGGTCGACCGCGGCCACCAGGCCGTCCTCCATCACCAGCCGCCAGGCGTGTTCCATCGCGGCGGCCTCGGCGGTCCGGGCATGCTCCACCGTACCCGGCCACACGCGGTTGAAGTCGGGCTGGCCGTCCAGCCGGCGCAAGCCCTCCCTTGCAGCCTGTACATTGCCGACCAACACCGTCAGGGCCCGCGGCAGCGGGCGCCCGGCGCACTCGCGCAACACCTGCTGCAAGCCGGTCCAACCCGAGTCCTCGTTGCCGTGCAGCAGCACCGACACGAACAGCGCCGGCTGACGACGGCCGGGCAGCCGGATCAGGGTGGGTCCGGGCAGGATCCGGTGCAGTTCGCGGGCCGGGGTGGACAGAAAGCCCTCGGGCAAGGCGTCAAGAACCGTGAGCATGACGGGAAGCAACAGGGAGCCTGGGCATCAGATGGGCCATTCGTGCACCGGCATGCCGCTGCGCTGGTGCTCGAGGTAGTCGGCGGTGAGACGAAACAGGTCGTTGTGCCTCGCGTGGTGGGCCATCTGCCAGGCGGCGCCGTTGCGTCGGGTGCGCAGCCGCACGGCCAGGACATCCATGTAGCGGTCGATGTCTTCACCGGCAATGTCCTGGCGCTGCAAACCCTCGCGCGCCAGGGGCAGCAGCCTCTCGAGCACGGTGGCCACAGGGACCGCTCGCCCGTCCAGCCAGGTGATGGACGCGTCCAGCCCGTCACGGGCTGCGCGGTAGAAGTTCTCCCTCACCTGTTCAAAGGACAGGGACCGCTCGGGCGGAGCCAGCCTGTTCGCCAGCATGTGGACGGCACCGTAGTAGAAGGCGGCATTGGCCATCATGTCGATCAGGCTCGGGCCGGCCGGCATGACTCGCTGCTCGATGCGCAGGTGAGGCTGGCCCGATGGCTCGAAACCGATCAGCAGCCGGTTCCAGCGCCAAACGGTGCCGTTGTGCAGACGCAGGTGCGCGAATGCTTCGGGCGGACTGTCGCCGAGCATGGGCAGCAGCACCGGATAGCGGTCCAGGTTGTCGGCAAAGACGTCGGCGGGATCGTCCCCCGCGAACGCGCTGCCAAAGGTGACCCGACGCAAGGCCGGATGGTCACCATCGCCACAGTCCACCGCCTGCTCGAACAGGGGGATGCGGGTTTCGTGCCAGAGCTTGTGCCCGAACAGGAAGGGCGAGTTGGCCGACAGCGCCACCAGCGGCGCACTGAGCACCATGGATGCATTGAGGTGGCGGGCGATCTGGGGTGCACCCACCTGCAGGTGCAACTGGAAGGACGTCGTGGCCGCTTCCAGCATCACGTCAGCGTGCGTCGTGGCCAGGTGGTCGGCAGAACCGGTCACACCGTGAATGTCCAGCTCGATCGGTCGTCCGCCGCGGGCCCGCAGCACCTCCTGGTTGAGCGCCACATAGCGGTTCGACGGCGTCATGCTGCCCAGGTCGAGATCGCTCTCCCGCAAGGTCGGCAAGGTGCCGATGGCCATCACGGTGGCTTCTTCGGCATGCGCAGCGGCCACGCAGCGTGACCAGGTTGCGGACAGCTCGGCCTCCATGCTCGAAAGCGCCCTGCCCCCGATGGCCTGCGGCGTGCCGTTGAGCTCGATGTTGAAGCGCGAGAGCTCCGGCACCACGAGGGGGTCGGCCAGTCGCTCGAGAAAGCGCTGGTTGCATGGGGACGGGAAGTGGTTGCGGTCGATCAGCCAGGCCTCGAGCTCGAAGCCGGCCACCCGGCCGGCGGCGGCGAAACCGCCCTGCGCAAAGCACTG
>SBFS01000034.1 GCA_006227825.1 Burkholderiales bacterium
ATCTCGATGTCCGGGAAGTTCTGCACCGCGCTGCGCAGCACGTTGCGGCCGATGCGGCCGAATCCGTTGATACCGACTTTGATGGTCATGTCCTCAGCTCCTGTGGATGGATGAAAAACGAAAACGAAACCGCTTACTTGCCGAGCACGGTGCGGACGGTGTCTGCCACGTTCGCGGGCGTGAAACCGAAGTGCTGGAACAGCACCGGCGCCGGTGCCGACTCGCCGTAGGTGTCGATGCCGACCACGGCGGCGACACCATACTTCCACCAGCCGTCGGTCGACCCCATCTCGACAGCGATGCGCGGCAGGCCCCTGGGCAGCACCGCGGCCTTGTAGGCGGCGTCCTGGCGGTCGAAGGTGGTGGTGGAGGGCATGGAGACCACGCGCACGGCGATCTTGTGCTCACGCGCCAGGGCTTCCTGGGCCTTGAGCGCCAGCTGCACCTCGGAGCCGGTGGCGATGATGACGGCCTGCGCCTTCTTCCTGAGACCGACGTCGGCCGGCTCGGACAGCACATAGGCGCCCTTGCTGATCTCGGACAGGTCGCTCTTGGGCGCGTAGGGCAGGTTCTGGCGCGACAGGCACAGCGCCGTCGGGCGGGTGGCGTTCTGCAGGGCCACGGCCCAGGCCACCGCGGTCTCGGCGGTGTCGGCCGGGCGCCACACATCCAGGTTGGGGATCAGGCGCAGGCTGGCGACGTGTTCGATGGACTGGTGGGTCGGGCCGTCTTCGCCCAGGCCGATGGAGTCGTGGGTGAACACATGCACCACGCGCTGCTTCATCAGCGCGGCCATGCGGATGGCATTGCGGCTGTAGTCGCTGAAGGTCAGGAAGGTGCCACCGTAGGGGATGTAGCCGCCGTGCAGGGCCACGCCGTTCATGATGGCGGCCATGCCGAACTCGCGCACGCCGTAGTTGATGTGGCGACCGATGTGGCCCGCCTCGGTCTTCACCACCTCACCGGCGAGGTCCATGCGCAGCGCGGGGGTGGACCTGGTGTTGGTCAGGTTCGAGCCGGTCAGGTCGGCCGAGCCGCCCAGCATCTCGGGCAGGGCGGCGGTGAAATGCTCCAGCGCGATCTGGCTGGCCTTGCGGCTGGCCACGGTCTCGGCCTTGGTGTGGGCCTCGACGGCGGCGTTGACGGCCACCTGGTGGAAGGCCTTGGGCAGCTCGCCCTTCATGCGGCGCAGGAACTCTTTGGCCAGCGCGGGGAAAGCGGCCTTGTAGGCCTTGAACCGGTCGTTCCAGGCGGCTTCCAGCGCCTTGCCGGTGGCCTTGGCGTCCCAGGCGGCATAGACGTTCCTGGGGATCTTGAAAGGCTCGTGGCTCCAGCCCAGGGCCTCGCGGGTGAGCGCGATCTCGTCCTTGCCCAGCGGCTCGCCGTGGGCCTTGGCGGTGTTGGCTCGGTTCGGGCTGCCCTTGCCGATGGCCGTCTTGCAGACGATCAGGGTGGGCCTGTCGGCGCTGTTCTTCGCGTCGGCGATGGCGCGGTCGACCGCGTCCACGTCGTGACCGTCGACACCGCGGATCACGTTCCAGCCGCAGGCTTCGAACCGCCTGGGGGTGTCGTCGATGAACCAGGGTGCCACCTGGCCGTCGATGGAGATGCCGTTGTCGTCGTACAGCGCGATCAGCTTGTTGAGCTTCCAGGCGCCGGCCAGGGCGACGGCCTCGTGGCTGATGCCCTCCATCAGGCAGCCGTCGCCAAGGAACACGTAAGTGCGGTGGTCGACGATGGTGTGACCTTCACGGTTGAACTCGGCGGCCAGCAGCTTCTCGGCCAGCGCCATGCCCACCGCGTTGGTGATGCCCTGGCCCAGGGGGCCGGTGGTGGTCTCGACGCCCGGGGTGTGGCCGACCTCGGGGTGGCCGGCCGTCTTGCTGCCGAGCTGGCGGAAGGCCTTGAGTTCCTCGATCGGCAGCTTGTAGCCGCTCAGGTGCAGCACGGCGTAGATCAGCATCGAGGCGTGGCCGTTGGAGAGCACGAAGCGGTCACGGTCAGCCCACTGCGGGTTGGCCGGGTTGTGCCGCAGGTGCCGGCCCCACAGGGCCACCGCCATGTCGGCCATGCCCATGGGCGCGCCGGGGTGGCCGGAATTGGCGGCCTGCACGGCGTCCATGGCCAGGGCACGGATGGCGTTGGCCATCAGGGCCGGGGTGACGGCAGGGGCCGCAGCGGGCGCCGAAACGGAGGTGGAGGCAGGGGAGTCGGACATGGATGCAGCGCGGGAAGAGGGATGAGGCGGCCAGGCGCCAAACCCGCGATTTTACCGGTGTGCGGCAGGCCGGCGCCGTCCGCGTCGGCCTCAGCGCGAGGCCGCGCCCTGCAGGCTGTAGCTCTCTGCGCCCTGATCGGTGCGGCTGCGCCAAAGCTGCACCACCTCGCCGGGCGCCGGCACCGCGCCGGTGGCCAGGACCCGCACCCGCCGGCCGTCGTCCAGCTCGACCAGCACCGTGGCCAGCGCAGGCCCCGGGGTCCCTGAGGGCGGCGCGTCGGACGGCAAGACCACGCCGCCGACCGCCTCGCGCTGCACCTCGGCACCACCCCCGGTGCAACGCCAGACGGCGAGCGCGATGATGACCACCAGCGCCGCAAAAATGGCGCGGGTGGTCATGTGGCTGCGGGCGTCGATCATGGGGCCGTATAGTAGCCGGGCGCCACCCGATCCGCCCCCGAACAGGCCCGCCTGCCGCCCATGCCCTCCGTCCAGACGCCATCTCCGCCCGTCTGCGCCATGCTGCTGGCCGCCGGCCGCGGCATGCGCATGCGCCCGCTGACCGACCACACGCCCAAGCCGCTGCTGGAGGTGCGCGGCAAGCCCCTGCTGCAGTGGCCGCTCGATGCCCTGCATGCCCGCGGCCTGCGACGCTTCGTCATCAACACGGCCTGGCTGGGCGCACAGGTGCCACCCGGGCTGGCACCCTGGGCCAGCCGCCATCCGGACAGTGAGCTGCTGTATTCGCACGAGGGCGAGGACTTCGGACGGGCCCTGGAGACCGCCGGCGGCATCGCACGGGCGCTGCCCCTGCTGGGTGACGTGTTCTGGGTGCTGGCCGGCGATGTGTTCGCACCCGGGTTCGACTTCGACCCGCAGGCCGTCGAACGGTTTCGGGCCAGCGGCCGTCTGGCGCACCTGTGGCTGGTGCCCAACCCGGCGCACAACCCGGCGGGGGACTTCGGGCTGGATGGGCAGGGCCGGGCCCTGAACACCCGCGAAGGTCCGCGCTGGACCTTCAGCACCATCGGCCTGTACCGGCGCGAGCTGTTCCAGGACCCCTGGTGCGGCATCCCGGCCGGCAACCCGCAGGGCGTGGTGGCGCCGCTGGCCCCGCTGTTGCGCCAGGCCATGGACGCCGGTCAGGTCAGCGCCGGGCTGTACACCGGCGCGTGGACCGACGTGGGCACACCCGAGCGGCTGGCCGAGCTCAATGCCGCCGCATGACTGCGGATCCGTGACCTCCTTCACGGCGACGGCCACTGGATCGGTCCGGTCCGCGCCCGCCCGGATGCCGGGGGCGATTGGACCGCTATGATCTCCAGCGACGTAACACCCTGTTACAGATGACCGAACCGACCCAGGAGACCATGATCAAGAAGACCATCCGATGGACCGTGCTGGCCATCGCCGCAGCCGCTCTCGGCGCCTGCGGTGGCGGGGGCGACAGCGCCGACGACGCCGTCGTGCCAGCCCCTGACACCGCCACCCCGGACCCCGCTCCTGTGCCCGCCCCCAGCGCCACCGGCGTCTGGACCGGTTCGACAGACACGCTTCGTTCCCTGACGGGGGTTGTGCTCGGCGACGGGACCTACTACCTTGTCTACTCGCCGGCGGGAACATCCGCCGGCCTCGCCGGCTTCATCCAGGGTACCGGGGCAATGAGCGGGAGCATGTTCACATCCGCCAACGCCACGGACTTCAGCCTGGAGGGCGCGGGATCTGCGTCTGCCACGCTGTCGGCCACCGTCGATCCACAGCAGCAGGCCTTCAACGGGACGATCGGCTACGCGAGCGGGCCGGTTGTCTTCGAGACCACCCCGGATCCGGCTTCGGGCACGGCGGCAAGCCTCGCCCTCGTGGAGGGCACTTACAGCGGCAGCGTCGTGATTTCGGCCGGCGCGGAGGATGCCGAAGTGACCGTCTCGTCCACCGGCAGCCTCGAAGGAACGGGGTCCAGCGGTTGCATCGTGACAGGCAATGTGACGCCCAGGACAGATGTCCCTGCCTACACCTTCAGCCTGACTTTCGGTCCGGCGCCCTGCTTTTTTGCCGGCCAGACTTTCGAGGGCATCGCCGCCCTTCGTCCGGATGGGATGCTGCAGGCGGCCGCGACCGATGCCGCACGCAGCCAGGGCATCGTCTTCCACGGATCCAGACCCTGAGTCCCCGCCGACAAGACAGGAAACCCGCCTTTTGGCGGGTTTTTCGCTTCAGCGGCGCTCAGGCCGCCTCACGGTAGAAGCCGCCGGTCCGTCCCAGGGCGCGCGGCGCGTTGGCCGCCACCGCGTCATGGATGGCACCGATGTGCTGCGGCGTGGTGCCGCAGCAGCCACCCACGATGTTGACCAGTCCCTCGTCGGCAAACTCCTTGAGCAGGCGGCTGGTGACCTCGGGCGTTTCGTCGAAGCCGGTGTCGCTCATGGGGTTGGGCAGTCCGGCATTGGGATAGCAGCTGATGAAGGTGTCGCCCGCCACCTTGGCCAGCTCCTGGATGTAGGGGCGCATCAGCGTGGCACCCAGGGCGCAGTTCAGGCCCACGGCCAGCGGCCGGATGTGCCGCACGCTGGCCCAGAAGGCGGTGACCGTCTGGCCGCTGAGGATGCGTCCCGACGCGTCGGTCACGGTGCCGCTGATGATGACCGGCAGGCGCTCGCCGCTCTGTTCGAAGAATTCGTCGATGGCGAAAAGGGCGGCCTTGGCGTTGAGGGTGTCGAAGATGGTCTCGACCAGCAGCAGGTCGGCGCCACCCTCGGCCAGGCCCCTGACCTGCTCCAGGTAGGCGGCGCGCAGCTGCTCGAAGCTCACGTTGCGGGCACCGGGGTCGTTGACGTCGGGGCTGATGCTGGCGGTCCTGGGTGTGGGACCGAGCGCGCCGGCCACGAACCGGGGCTTGTCCGGCGTGCTGAACTTGTCGCAGGCGGCGCGGGCGATGCGGGCCGAGGCCACGTTCATCTCGTAGGCCAGGTCGGCCATGTCGTAGTCTTCCTGGGCGATGGTCGTGGCGCCGAAGGTGTTGGTCTCGATGATGTCGGCCCCGGCGGCCAGGTAGCCCTCGTGGATGTCGCGGATGACGTCCGGACGGGTCAGGCTGAGCAACTCGTTGTTGCCCTTGACGTCCTTGTGGAAGTCCTTGAAGCGCTCGCCCCGGTACTGGGCCTCGTCCAGCCTGAAGCGCTGGATCATGGTGCCCATGGCACCGTCGAGGATGACGATGCGGTGCTGGAGGATCTCGGGCAGCGCCCGGGCGCGGGTGTAGGTCGGAGCGGTCATGGATGCCGATTGTAAGAACCGGGGCTCAACCCCGCTGGCCGCCCGGCACCGGCTCAGAGCGTGGCGGCCAGGCGAGCGGCCTGGTCGATGGCACGCTTTGCGTCGAGTTCGCCGGCCTCGAGCGCACCGCCGATGACATGCACCCGCCTGCCCTGCGCGGCCAGCGCATCGGCCAGCGGCCGGTGGGGCAACTGGCCGGCGCACAGCACGACGGTGTCGCACGGAATGCAGGTCGGGTCCAGGCGCTTCTCGCCATGGGAGACCCAGAGGCCTTCGTCGGTGATGCGCTCGTAGTTGACGCCACCGACCATCTGCACGTTCTTGTGCTTGAGCGCGGTGCGGTGGATCCAGCCGGTGGTCTTGCCCAGGCCGGCACCGAGCTTGCCCGCCTTGCGCTGCAGCAGGGTGACCTGGCGCGCCGGGGCGCTCACACGGGGCGCCGTGGTGGACAGGCCACCGGGAGCCTGTTCGGGGTCGGCCACGCCCCACTCGGCCTGCCAGGCCGCCAGGTCCTGCGAGGTCGACGGACCGCTGTGCACCAGGTACTCGGCCACGTCGAAGCCGATGCCGCCGGCGCCGACGATGGCCACGCGCCGGCCCACGGGGCGGTGGTCGCGCAGCACGTCGATGTAGCTGAGCACCTTGGGGTGGTCCTGGCCGGGGATCTGCGGGTCGCGCGGGCTCACGCCGGTGGCGATGACCACCTCGTCGAAGCCGGTCAGCTCCTCGGCCCGCACGGTGTGGCCCAGGCGCAGCTCAACGCCGGTGGTTTCCACGCGGCGGCGCAAGTAGCGCAGCATTTCGTGGAACTCTTCCTTGCCCGGGATCTGCCTGGCCATGTTGAGCTGGCCGCCGATCTCGCCGGCCGCGTCGAACAGCTGCACCGCATGGCCGCGCTCGGCCAGCAGCGTGGCCGCCGTCACGCCGGCCGGCCCGGCGCCCACCACGGCGATGCGTTTGGCCCGGGGCACGGGCCGGAACACCAGTTCGGTCTCACGGCAGGCACGCGGGTTGACCAGGCAGCTGGCGGTCTTGTTGACGAAAACGTGGTCCAGGCAGGCCTGGTTGCAGGCGATGCAGGTGTTGATCAGGTCGGCCTGGCCCCGCGCGGCCTTGTTGACGAACTCGGCATCGGCCAGCAGCGGCCGCGCCATCGACACCAGGTCGGCCGCGCCGTCGGCCAGCAGCTGCTCGGCGACCTCGGGTGTGTTGATGCGGTTGCTGGTGACCAGCGGGGTGGTGATGCCGGCGGCCGCGAATTCGGCCTTCATCTTGCGGGTCACCCACGCGAAGGCCGCGCGCGGCACGCTGGTGGCGATGGTCGGGATGCGCGCCTCGTGCCAGCCGATGCCGGTGTTGACCAGGGTGGCCCCGCCCAGGGCCACGGCCTTGCCCAGCTGCACCACCTCGTCCCAGCGGCTGCCGCCGGGCACGAGGTCGAGCATGGACAGGCGGTAGATGATGATGAAATCCGGGCCGACGGCTTCGCGCGTGCGCGCCACGATCTCCAGCGGCAGGCGCATGCGGTGGCTCCAGTCCCCACCCCATTCGTCATCGCGCCGGTTGGTGGCCAGGCTGAGGAACTGGTTGATGAAATAGCCCTCGGAACCCATGATCTCCACGCCGTCGTAGCCGGCCTCGCGCGCCCGGGCGGCACAGTTGACGAAGGCGCGGATCTGGCGCTCGACACCGCGGGCGCTCAGGGCAAAGGGCGTGAACGGCGATATCGGCGACTTGAGCCGGGACGGCGCCACCGCCAGCGGGTGGTAGCCATAGCGGCCGGTGTGCAGGATCTGCAGCGCGATCTTCCCGCCGGCCTGGTGGACGGCATCGGTGACCACGCGGTGGCGGCGCGCGGCGGCAGCGGTGGAGAGCGTGCCGGCAAAGGGCTTGGTCCAGCCGGCGACGTTGGGCGCGAAGCCGCCGGTGACCATCAGGCCCACACCGCCCTCGGCGCGCTCGCGGAAGTAGGCGGCCAGCCGGCCAAGGTCGCGCCCGTCCTCCAGTCCGGTGTGCATCGAGCCCATGAGCACCCGGTTCTTCAGGGTGGTGAATCCGAGGTCGAGCGGGGCCAGCAGATGGGGATAGGGCCCGCCGGCGGGCGCGTTGGTGTTCAGGGACATGCGGATGGCGGTCGGTTGGGCCTGGCAGGCCGGAATCGCAGAGCCTAGCGGCTGTCGGGCTGCGGTCGTAGGGACACCGGTCTAGGCATGACCGACAATACGGCACCATGAAGCACCTGTCTCCCCTCGAAGCCTGGTCCTGGCTGCAGGCCGAGACCGAACGACGCACCGCCGCCGGGCTGGAGCCGCCCCTGTTCGTGGACGTGCGCATGGAGATCGAATCGCTCTACGTCGGCCGTCCGCCCGGTGTGGAGAACATCCCGTGGTACGAATACCCGGACCTGACACCCGATCCGCTGCGTTTTGCCGCCGCCGTCGAGAAGGAGGCCGGCGACAAGGAACGGCCGGTGCTGCTGATCTGTCGCAGCGGCAAGCGCACCCTCGATGCCGGCCTCGCCCTGGAGCGGGCCGGCTTCACCGACGTTGCCCATGTGGTGCACGGTTTCGAGGGCGACCTCAACGACCAGTTCAAGCGCAGCACGCTCAACGGCTGGCGGCACGACGGACTGCCCTGGGAACAGATGTGACCTGGCCCAGGCAACAGCCGCCGACCCCGGGTTTGTCCGCCGGCACCGCATGATCGGGATTTCCGCCGAAGGCGAGGTGCTGGAAGCCTGCGCCGGGGTGCTGCAGGAGGTGTTCGGCTACGACACCTTCCGCGGTCCCCAGGCGGCCATCGTCACCCATGTGAGCGAGGGCGGGGATGCCCTGGTGCTCATGCCCACCGGGGGCGGCAAGAGCCTGTGCTACCAGATCCCGGCCATCGTGCGCCAGCGCGAGGGACGGGGGGTCACCATCGTGGTCTCGCCCCTGATCGCGCTGATGCACGACCAGGTGGGCGCACTGCGGGAGGCCGGGGTCGACGCGGCCTTCCTGAACTCCAGCCTGTCGTCCGAAGAGGCGCAGGACGTGGAACGCCGCTTGCGCCAGGGCAGCCTGACCCTGCTGTACGTGGCGCCCGAGCGGCTGAACACGCCGCGCTTCCTGGCCCAGCTCGACGCGCTGCACGAGCGCGGCCACCTGTCGCTGTTCGCCATCGACGAAGCGCACTGCGTCAGCCAGTGGGGGCACGACTTCCGGCCCGAGTACCGCGAGCTGGCCCAGCTGGCCGGGCGCTACCCCGGTGTGCCCCGCATCGCCCTGACCGCCACCGCCGACGGCCTGACGCGCGAGGACATCGCCACCCACCTGCAGCTGCAGGACGCGCGGCGCTTCGTCAGCAGCTTCGACCGCCCGAACATCCGCTACACCATCGTCGAACGCAGGGACGGCACCGAACAGCTGCTGCGCTTCATCCGCGACGAGCACAGCCATGCCCGCGGCCACGACGCCGGCATCGTCTACTGCCAGTCGCGCAAGCGGGTGGAGGATGTCGCGGCACAGCTGGTGGCCCACGGCCTGAACGCGCTGCCCTACCACGCCGGCCTGGAGTCGGCGGTGCGCCAGCGCCACCAGGACCGCTTCCTGCGCGAGGACGGCCTGATCATGGTGGCCACCATCGCCTTCGGCATGGGCATCGACAAGCCCGATGTGCGCTTCGTGGCGCACCTGGACATGCCCAAGAACATCGAGGG
>SBFS01000221.1 GCA_006227825.1 Burkholderiales bacterium
TCGACGCCCTGATCCTGCAGATCCAGGGGTCCGGCCGGCTGCGCATCACCGAGCCCGACGGCAGCCAGCGCGTGGTCCGTGTCGCCTTCGCGGCGCACAACGGCCATCCCTACGTCAGCGTCGGGCGCTGGCTGCTGGACCGGCGCGCCATCCGCGAGGCTTCCTGGGAAGCGATCAAGGCCTGGGCGGCGCAGAACCCGGCGCGGCTCGACGAGATGCTCTGGGCCAACCCGCGCACCGTGTTCTTTCGTGAGGAGGCACTGGGCGAACTCGATGCCCGCTTCGGACCGCGCGGCGCCCAGGGCGTGCCGCTGACGCCCGGGCGCTCCATCGCCGTCGATCCGCAGAGCATTCCCTACGGCACCCCGGTCTGGCTCGCCACCCGGGGCCCGACCCTCGAGACCCGGCGCCTGGTCATGGCCCAGGACACCGGCGGCGCCATCCTGGGCGCCGTGCGCGCGGACCTCTTCACCGGCTGGGGAGGCTGGAGCGACGAGGCCTACACCGTCGCGGCCGCGCTCAAGCAGCCGTTGCAGATGTGGGTGCTCTGGCCCAGGTGAGCACCGGGCAGGCGCCCCCCCGGGTGTGCCGCTCAGATGGCCAGGATCTCGGTCATCAGCGGCCACGCCAGGACGGCGGGCGTGGTGACAGACCGGGCGGTGAAACTGTGCTGCAGGTTCAGGACATGCCGTCCGGGCCGGCTGAAGCAGACGTGATAGCCGCCCTGCACCGGGCGCGCGGTGGCCGACGCGGCGCCGACGGTCTCCATGGACCAGCCCAGGGCCTGCGATTCGGGTTGGCGCAGCAGCACACAGAACCCCTGCCTGAGGTTGGAGTGCAGTTCCAGCCGCTGGGCCACGACCGCGACGCCCTCGCCGTCGGTCTGCAACTGGCTGGGGTGGCTGTTGTCGACAATGCGAAGAACCGCCGGTATCTTGATCACGAAGTTCAGCCGGGCGCTCGCACCCTGCCCGTTGGTGTCGAAGGCAGCCTCGGCCAGGCCCGGACCGGACAGCAGAGCCAGCAACCCGCCCAGGACAAGGGCGGCCGGACGGCGGGTGAAGGTGGCGCGGTTCATGCTGCCTGTATCGGCAGCGCCTGCATCCGCTTGAGTATGAAGAAAGACTTCCTGCCGACGGTGGGGTCACCGTGCGCACCGCCAGGGCCGGTCAGTTCTCGCGCTGCACCGGGATGCTGATGCGGGCCGTGCCACGCAGGCGGACATCCACCTTGGTGTCCACGTCGGGGGCCACGCTCCAGGGCAGCGGCAGGGCATCGTTGCGGACGGTGACGGTGCGGATGCCGCTGGCCACGAAGGGGAACTCGAACCGGCCCTGGGCATCGGTGCGGACAGCCCAGCGGTTGTCCAGCAGCACGATCACGCCGGGCACGCCCGCCTCGCTGGCTTCCTGGGTGCCGTTGCGGTTGGCGTCGAAGAACACCACGCCCTCCACGCTGCCACCGCCTTCCTCCGGGCTTCCGCCCAGGGGCATCGGCCGCGATCCCGCGCGCAGTTCGTGCCGCAGCACCACGAAGAAGCTGCGGCTGGACACACGCAGCACCTCCGGCGGCGGCGCCAGCGGATCCAGCGAGGGAATGACCCGGCCGGCGGTGCTCCTGATGTACTGGGCCTCCAGGCTCCAGCGGGGGTTGAGGCGCCAGATGGCGCTGAGGTTGGCGTTGTGGCGGTTCGGCGCGCCGCTGACCTGCTCGGTTCCCAGCGAACCCTGCAGGCTGGCACGCCGGCCCAGAGGGGCCGATATGCTGGCCGCGGCAAACCAGCTCTCTTCCCGGACATCGACCCCCGCCGTCTCGACGCGGGCCCGGGCGGCCCCGAGGCTGGTGTTCAGTGCCCAGCCCAGGGGCATGTTCCATTCCTGGTCGAAGGCCAGCCGGCGCTCGTCACGCCGGCCACCTTCGGCGTCCGCGAGCTCGAGCCGCAAGCCGCTGGTGCCCAGGTCGTGGGTGCGACGCCAGTCGGCGTAGGTCGCCCAGGCCTGCCCCCGGTAGTCCCGGATGGCCAGTCCGCCGCCGACCTGGTTGCTGCGGTCCAGTCGCAGGCGGCCGTTGAGGTTGCCGTAATAGCCCGTGCCGCCGGGCCCCTCTACGGGCTCCAGCAGATCCAGCGAGGCATCCAGTGACCATTGGCGGGTGCGCCACAGTCCGCGCCAGAAGCCGCCCTGGAGGTTGTTGGCCATGGAGATGCCGGCCCAGCCCAGTCCGGGCTCCAGCCGGTACAGGCCGACTGTCTGGCGCAGCAGGCCGGACTCGCGCGAGGTCTCCGCCCACCATCCGTGGCTGCGGCCGTCTTCGGGGGCGGTGCTGCCCCTCATGGCGTGGACCGACCAGACCCAGGCACCCAGAGCGCCTTTGGCCGTGAGCAGGGTGGCGCTGAGGTCGACGGGCAGGCCGTCCGGGGCGACGACGCCCTCGGTGACCCGGTTGCCTCGCTCATGCTGGAGCGACACCCCGAAACCCCCTTCGTCCGTCTGCTCCCATTGAACGCCCAGGCGGTGGCGCTGCCCCGAGAAGCCGGTGAACCCGCCGTCGGGCAGGGACTCCAGGCGGCCGGGCTGACCCGTGCTGAGCACCCATTGCAGCCCTTGTGCCGGCGACAGCCACTCGGCCCCCACGCCGCGCAGGGTGCTCGAGGGCACGGCCACACGCGAAGGCAGCCGGTTCAGGCTCGGCAGGGGCTGGTCGATGATCCCGGCTTCGAGGTTCACCGTGTGTCCGCCGGCCAGGGGCAGGCCGCGCTGGCGCAGCGTCAGCGTGCCATCGCGGCTGTCCTCCGAATAGGTGCCGTCGAAGGACAGGCTGCCGTGGTTGCGCGTCTCGACGAGTCCGAAGGCCGAGAAGCTCGCCCGCAGTTCATTGTCGTCCTCGACGAACGGGCGGGTGCCCAGCCGGACCTCCGTTCTCAGGAAGCGCGGCGGGCCGGAGGCGTCGTAGGCTTCCTGCGGCGGATCATCCTGGGCCGGTGGCAGGTCGGCGATCACCCGGTCTTCGTAGACGGGGGCCTCCGAGGTTCCCGTCTGGGCCCAGGCCATCGTGGCCGGCATGGCGCCTGCGCCCATGCAGCACAGCAGCAGCGCTGCAAGCGTCCTGCCGGTCATGGGGCCAGCGACAGGTCGATGGGCAACTGTCCGCCAGCCCACTCGAGCCGGCCCTGGATGCGCACGGGCAGGCGCAACTCCGGTGCCGGCTGGCCGTCCTCCGCCAGCACCAGCAGCGGGATGCGCCGGGTCTCGCCCGGCAGGATGGGCGAGTCCGCCGGCGAGAGTTCGATGCG
>SBFS01000083.1 GCA_006227825.1 Burkholderiales bacterium
TTGACAAATGTGCTGGCCTCGGGCGAGATGGCGGCCAGCTTTTCCTGGTTGAAGAAATCGTGCACCGCAAGGTCGGCCAGGACACGGCCTTGCTCGAGGTAGATCACCCGGCTGGCCAGCCTCTTGACCTGACCGAGGTTGTGGCTGGCAAAAACGAAGCTCGGCCGGCGGCGCCCGGCGTCGGGCGCCTCCTGTCCGAATTCGGCGATCAGCGCCTCGACCTCCCGTTTGGCATGGGGATCAAGGCTCGCCGTGGGCTCGTCGAGCAGCCAGACATCGGGACGCAGCGCCCAGGCGCGGGCCAGCGCCGCACGCTGCTGCTGGCCGCCGGACAGGGCGCGGCCGCTGCGCGAGGCCAGGTGCTCCAGGCCGACACGCCCCAGCGCCTGGGCAGCCCGCTCGCCGGCATCGGACCACGGGACGCCCGCCAGCCAGAGGCCCAGCGCCACATTGCGCCGCAGGCTCAGCCTCAGCAGGTGGGGACGCTGGAACAGCATCGCCATCTTCAGACCCGGCAAGATGCGCATCTGGCCCCCGCTGACCGGCAGCAAGCCGTGCAGGCAGCGCAGCAAGGTGCTCTTGCCGCTGCCGTTGGCACCGACCAGCGCCAGCCGCTCGCCGGGGCGAAGCTGCAGGTTCACCGAGGACAGCGCCGCCACCTGGCCCGCCGAGCCCAGCCGGACCGACACCCCCTCCAGGCTGACCAGCGCCTCGCTCATCGGCATGCCGGTCATGCGGGCATCCACGGCAGGGGCGCGGTCTCAGACCGCTCCCGCCAGCGGCGCAGCAGGCTCAGCAGGGCATTGAGGACCAGCACCACGGCCAGCAGGACCAGGCCCAGTCCCAGTGCCAGGGGCAGGTCACCCTTGCTGGTCTCCAGCGCGATGGCGGTGGTCATGACGCGCGTGAAGCCGTCGATGTTGCCGCCCACGATCATGACCGCACCCACCTCGGAGATCGCCCGGCCGAAGGCCGTGATCACCACCGTGAGCAGGGCGAAGCGCTCGTCCCAGGCCAGGATGAGGCTTCGCAGCCAGGGGCCGGCCCCCAGCGAGGCGAGTTGCTCGCCGTGGCTTCGGTCGGCGTCCTCGACCACCTGGCGCGTCAACGCCGTCACCACCGGCACCACCAGCACCACCTGCGCCAGCACCATGGCCTGAAAACTGAACAGCCAGCCCAGGAAACCCAGCGGCCCGGAGCGCGACAGGAGCAGGTACACGACCAGGCCCACCACGACCGAGGGCAGTGCCAGCAGGGTGTTGAGCACCACCAGCACCGCCCCGCGGCCGGCGAAGCGCAGCACCCCCAGCCAGGCGCCGAGCACCAGTCCGATCGCACAGCCGATCAGGCAGGCGACCGCGCTGACGGCCAGGGACCGCCCGACAATGGACCACAAGGCCGGGTCTGCAGAGCCGATCAGGCCGACCGCGGTGGCCAGGCTTTCCGAAAACGTGTTCATGGCTGTGGTCAGCATATCGAAGAAGGATGTCCCTGGCTCTCGGTAGCTTCCAGTTATGCAGCCCATTTCCTATGCAAATCCCTGCATATCCTGGGTGCGCCGGACACCCGGGTCTTTTTTGGCACACTCGGCGACATGACGCGAATTCGGCTTGGCTACGAGATGGCCGCACCCGATGCCGACGACCATCGGCACCAGGGAGCGCTGCTGCGCAACCCGCTGATCGACATGCTGCAGGCGGTCCGGGATCGGGGCTCGATCTCGGCGGCGTCCCGCGCCATGGGCTTCTCCTACCGCCATACCTGGGGACAGCTTCGGCAGTGGGAAGTCGAACTGGGTGAGCCCCTGATCCTGTGGGAACGCGGTCAGGCGGCCCAGCTCAGTCCTTTCGGCCAGCGCCTGCTGATGGCCGAAAGGCTGGCACAGGCCAGGCTGGGGCCGCAGATCGAGGCGGTTCGTGCCGAACTGGAGCGCGCCTATTCGCTGGCTTTCGAGGGCAGCGCACAGGCAGGCCAGGCGACGGAGGTCCTGACCCTTTATGCCAGCCACGACCACGCGCTGAACGTGCTGCAGGAGGTGGCCTGCGGACTGGGCCCTGCCGGCATCCGCCAGCGCCTGCACCTGGACATCCGGTTCAGCGGCAGCGTCGACGCCATCCGGGCCCTCAACGAGGGACGCTGCCTGCTCGCCGGCTTCCACACCCAGCCTTTCGCAGCCGCTGGCAGTCTCAGCGCAAGGACCTACAAACCCCTGCTGCGCCCGGGCACCCACAAGATCATCGGCTTTGCACGGCGGACACAGGGCATGATCGTCAGGAAGGGCAACCCCCTGAAGCTGGGCAGACTGCACGACGTGGTCCGCACCCGGGCGCGCCTGGTCAATCGCGCCAAGGGCACCGGCACGCGGCTGCTGCTGGAAGAGCTGATGCGCCAGGAGGGCATCGCGCCGGCCGACATCAGCGGCTTCGAGCATGTGGAGGCCTCCCATGCGGCCATCGCACGCGCGGTGCTGGAGGGAACGGCGGACGTCGGGCTGGGCGCCGAATACGCGGCCAGGGCGGCAGGCCTGGACTTCGTGCCCCTGACGCAGGAGCGTTACCTGCTCGTCTGCCTCAAGTCGGCGCTGGAGACGCCGGCCCTCAAGACCCTGCTGTCGATCCTGCGCAGCCGCGCCTGGGGCGACTGCATCGCCGCCCTGCCCGGCTACGGCCCAGACCACTGCGGCCAGGTCGCCGCCATGAAGCGGCTGCTGCCGTGGTGGGACTGAGCGCGCCCTAGAACACGAGGGTGCGCCAGGCCGGGTCGGCCGCGCGGGCCATGAACTGGACCGCTCCGCCGTGGCCGCTGCACTCGCCGATCAGGGGCCGGCCCTGCAGCCCCTGCGCCCTGAGCGCCTCCGTGCAGGCATAGAAGCGGGCGCCGTGAGACACCGACTCGCGCATGAGCTCCCCGATCGAGCGGCCGGCCTCGGCGCCGGCCCTCAGCCCGTCGGCCCTGCCGGGGGCCAGCAGCAACACGCTGCGCGCCGTGAAGTAAACCTCCACGGGCATGTCCATGGCCGCGGCAGCCGAGGCAAACAGGAAGGGGGTGGCCAGACGGTGCGCCGACTCGGGCTCGCAGGCCCACAGCAGCATGGCCACGCCCGAGAGGGAATCCTTCTCGAAACCCATGCTTCAGATCTCGATCCGGTGCAGCCGCGCATGTTCGCGCATGGCCGGTGCCACATCGGCGCCGCTGAGCAGCGCGGCCCGCTCGTGTTCCAGTGCCGACGGGCGGATGCGCGCCAGCCATCCCTCACCGTACGGAAAACGGTGCACCAGCTCCGGCTCGGCCCTCAGGCGCGGATTGACCTCCACCACCTCGCCGCTGAGGGGCGACCTGACCGACACGATGGACTTGGCCAGTTCCACCACACCGATGGAGCGGCCCTGCTCCACCACCACGCCCACGCCCTTGGGCCGGCACATGTAGATCTCACCCGAGAGCCGGACACCCAGGCCAGTGATGCCGACGGTGAAAAGGCCGTCGGCGTCGGGCCTGGCCCAGACCTGGTGTTCGATGTGGTACAGCAGGCCTTCCGGATCCGTTGTCTGCGTCATCTTCGGTGAATCCGCCAGGTCATGGCGGAAGGGAATGGGAGTCGAACCCACCCGGCGACGCATGGCGCCACCCACCGGGTTTGAAGCCCGGCCGACCCACCAGGATCGTTTCCCTTCCTTGAGCAACCGGGACAGGCGACCCGGCCATGGAGACAAAGCAGCGAGATCATACGGGTGCTTCCCCGGCCGTCTCGCGGAACAGCTGGCAATCCGTGCGCAGCCGGTGGGTATCGGCGACCCGGCGCAGCAGACCGATGCGGTCGAAATGCTCCAGGACCTGGATCGCCCGCTTGCGGCCGAGACCGGTGGCGTCGCGATAGGTCGCTGCCAGCACCACCCCGTCGTGGTCCTGCGCCACGTCGCGGCACAAGGCCGCCAGGCGCTGCATGGTGGTCAGGGGATAGTAGAGGTCCCGCACCACCTGGTGCAGTTCACCCCGCCTGGCCAGGCGGGCCAGCGTCACCCGCACGATGGCTTCGGGCTCCCCCGTGTCCCTGGAAAGGTCGCGCACCCAGGCCCCTTCGAAGCCCGCGGCGGCCAGGCCGGGCGCGACCTTCTGGGCGATTCTTTCCTCGGCCGCCGACAGGCGCACCCCATGTTCGGGCAGATGGACGAAGGCCCCCCGCTGGGCGAGACGCCCCGCCTCGAGCGCCCGTGCCAGCAGAGCCTGGAACAGGGGCGGCGCCAGCCGCGGCAGCGCCAGCCGGCGCAGGCGGGCCAGGTCCGGCCCCAGTTCGTCCGGATACTGGCGGTGGTAGTCGGCCAGCACCTGGAGCACACGATCCGTGGCCTGGGCCGCGTGGCTGGCCGACAGCGCCAGGCTGGCCCCCTGGCCCAGCAACACGTCGGCCGAGGGCATCGCGGCCTCGCCTCCGTGCGCGGCCTGCCAGGCGGCCAGGTCCAGCCCCTGCGGCGAGTCGGCCAGCACCCCGGCAAAACGCTCCTGCGGGTGACCGATTTCCAGCGCACGCAGCACCTGCAGGCGCTGCGCCGTGCGCCGGTAGCGCACGGGCGCCAGCGGGTCGAGCACCACCGCACCGGCCAGGGTGCGCGCGGCGCAAGCGTCGCGCAGCACCACCCGGTCGCCGTACCAGGCGCCAACGGGTTCGCGCAGCACCAACTGTACCCAGCCGCTGCCACCGGGCTCGATCACCGGCGGGTCCAGCACCGCGACGGTGCCCGTGACAGCGGCCGACCCCAGGTGCACATGCACCGGCGTCCCGGAGCGCAGGGGGCGCGTCTCGGCCGGCCACAGATGCAGCCTTGCATCGAGCCGGTCTGTCGACATCACGGCCGCCGGGGCCACCACCCAGTCTCCCCGGGCGACCTCGTCCCGCCCCACGCCCGCCAAACCGATGGCGCAGCGCTCGCCGGCCTGCGCCTGCGTCACTTCCCGGTTCTGCGCGCGCAGGCTGCGCACCCGCACCGGGCGGCGCCCGGGCACCAGCACCAGCTCGTCACCGACGCGCACCGTGCCCGCATGCACGGTCCCCGTCACGACCGTGCCGATGCCGTCGAGACTGAAGCTTCGGTCGACCGCCAGACGAAAGGCCTGGTCCAGGCGGGCATGCCTGCCAACACGCGCGGCCAGCGTCCACAAACGCTCGCGCAGTGCTTCGATGCCGTGCCCGGCGGGGGCCGACACCGCCAGCACGTCGGCGCCAGCCAGAGAGCTGCCCGCCAGCAGTTGCCGCACGTCGGCCACCACCTCGTCCACGCGGGCGGGCTCGGCCCGGTCGCACTTGGTCACCACCGCCAGACCGTTGCACAGGCCCAGCAGGGAGAGCACCGCCAGGTGTTCGCGCGTCTGTGGCATGACACCGTCGTCGGCCGCCACCAGCAGCAGCGCCAGGTCGATGCCGGTCGCCCCTGAGACCATGGTGTGCACCAGGCGCTCGTGGCCCGGCACATCGATGAAGCCGGCACGCAGGCCACCCGGGCCGTCCATGAAGGCATAGCCCAGTTCGATGCTGATGCCCCGCTTCTTCTCTTCGGGCAGGCGGTCGGTGTCCACACCGGTGAGCGCACGCACCAGGGTGGTCTTGCCGTGGTCGATGTGGCCGGCGGTGCCGATGATCATGCCAGGCTGTCCCCCAGGATGGACAGTTGTCCCAGAAGGTCACCGGGCCGCTCCAGGCAGCGCAGGTCCAGCAGCAGCCGGTCGTCCGATATGCGGCCAATGACCGGCAAGGGCAGACGGCGCAGCGCGGCAGCGAGTTCGTCCAGCGAGCGGCCGACGCCCTTCCTGTTGACCGGTGCCAATGCCAGGCCCGCGGACGGCAGGCGCTCGACCGGCAGCGAGCCTGACCCGATCTGGCCCTGCATGTCCTCGACCGTGACGCTGAAGCGGGGTGCGACCACCGCGGCCACCGCAGGCTGCAAGGCCTCGGCCACACGCCGGATGTCGGCCTGCGGCCGCGTCAGCAGGCGCAGCGTGGGCAGGTCCTGGGCCACACGTTCGGGCCTCAGGTAGAGCATCAGCGTGGCCTCCAGCGCGGCCAGTGGCAGCTTGCTCATGCGCAGCGCGCGTTTCATCGGGAACTTGCGGATCTTGCCGATGGCAGCCTTGCTGCCCACGATCAGCCCGGCCTGCGGGCCACCGAGCAGCTTGTCGCCACTGAAGGTGACGACGTCGCAGCCGGCGGCCAGCATCTCCTGCGGCATGGGCTCGCGCGGCAGGCCCCAGGCGGCCAGGTCCACCAGGGCGCCGCTGCCCAGGTCGGTGGCCACCGGCAGCCCCCGGGCATGTGCCAGGGCGCTCAGTTGCGCCTCGCCCACGGACGATGTGAAGCCCTGCACGGCATAGTTGCTGGTGTGCACCTTCATCAGCAGCGCCGTGCGATCGGTGATGGCCCGCTCGTAATCGTGCAGGTGGGTTCGGTTGGTGGTGCCGACCTCGACCATGTGCGCGCCGGCGCTGGCCATCACGTCGGGCATGCGGAAGGCGCCGCCGATCTCGACCAGCTCACCACGCGAGACGATGACTTCCCGGTCACGGGCGAGTGCGGCAATCGTCAGCAGCACAGCCGCGGCATTGTTGTTGACCACCGTCGCGGCCTCGGCGCCGGTCAGTGTGGTCAGCAGTTCCTCGACGATGCTGTCGCGGTCGCCCCGGCCACCGGTGGCCAGGTCGTATTCGAGGTTGTTCGGCCCCGCCATCATGGTCAGCAGGTGCTGCAGGGCGCTGTCGGCCAGCAGGGCCCGCCCCAGGTTGGTGTGGATCACCGTGCCGGTCAGGTTGAGCACACTGCGCATGCGCGGCGCCAGCCGGCCGCAGATGCGGGTCTGTACGGCCGCACGCAGCGCTTCGGTGGTGATCTCGGCTGCGGCCAGATCGCCGGCGATTGCACGGCCACGCAGCTCGTCGACCAGGGCGCGCACCTGGGCCGTCACGCAGCTGTGGCCGTGCTCGGCCACCGCAAGGCCCACCACCGGGTCCTTGAGCAGGCGGTCAACCGAGGGCAGGTCCTTGGGGCTGGCTTTGCCGGGGGCCCTGGAACCGTCGACGACGGATTCTTCGAGCCGGGCCATCATCGGCCCCCTTGGTCGGGGGGCGGTTCGCTGCCGGGGTCGCCGAACAGCATCATGAAATTGACCCCGTGGCGCTGCTTGCCGGTTTCGGACACGAGCAGGTCCAGCGTCAGGCTGGCCACATCATCGGCGACCGGGTCGACAAAGGGATCCCGGTCGCTGTGCACCATCTTGAGGTAGCTGCCACAGTCGTCGCAGGTCTCGGCCTGCACCCGTGCCTTGGCGGCGGCCGACGTTTCGTCCTCCGAGGCATCGGCACCGGTCAGCGACTGGTAGGCCAGGGACTTGGTCGACAGGCAGTGCGGACACTTGATGCGCACCATGTGCCATTGCAGGCCACAGAGCGAGCAATGCAGGTAGCGCTGGCCCAGGGACTCGCCCGAACTGCGTGTGATGCTGGCGGTGGGCAAGCTGCCGCAGCAGGGACAGACCGTCTCGTCGTCGATGCGGCCGAAGGGCTGGCCCTGCCCCTGGTGGCCCTCCTGCACGCCCAGCAGCATGTGCGTCCAGTAGACCTGAAGGGCTGCTCCCACCACGGGGGCGCAGGCCAGGTCCAGGCCGGTGCTCAGGCCGTGCAGCAGCGCATCGGCCTGGCGCTCGAGAAACGTGTCGTCTGCCTGGGCCACCCGCCGCAGCACGTCGACCGCGTTCGCCGGGGCGTCCTTCATCAGGGCAGCGGCCATGCTGCGGGCCGTGTTGCGCCATGCCGCATCGCGGGGCCAGTCGGTGGCCGGCAGCAGAGGCACGCCCTGGCGCGCGGCCGCGTCCACGGCCTGCGCATCGGGCAGCGCAACCGCAGGGAACGACTGCAGCGCCCGCTGCTGCTCGCGCGTCAGCAGTGCCAGGAAACCCAGGTAGTCCTCCATGGCGTGACCGCGCGCGAGCTGGCGCAGGCGCATCTCCCGCTCGGCGAAGAAACGGCTGCGTTCAGGCATGTGCAGGAACGGGGTCTCACCCCCGGCCCGGGCAGCGATCTCCTCGGGTGACATCACCCGAACGGTTGCAGTGGCGCTCATCGTTCGATCCTCGTCAAAAGAAAACCCCGGGCGGACGGACCGCCCGGGGCGGGTGCGGGCGTTCAGCGGCCCTTGGTCACTTCCTCATGCCACAGGGGGTGGTTGAGCTTGGCCCAGTTCTCGGTCACGGTGCCCCGCGTCATGGCGCGCACCGTGCCCTTGACCCAGATCGCCGCGTAGACATGCACGATGGTGGTCAGCACCAGCACCACGGCCGAGACCGAGTGCAGCAGCACCGCCACCCGCATCGCGTCGATGCTGAAATAGGGCGCGAACCACGGACGCCAGAACATCACCCCGGTGACGAGCAGCACGATGAGGCTGACGAACATCAGCCAGAAGACCACCTTCTGGCCGTAGTTGTACTTGCCCACCGGCGGCATGCCCGCCTTGTCACCCCTGAGCATCCGTCCGGCATGCTTGCGCCATTCACGGTCGGCATCGGTGATCAGGTTCTGCTTCCAGAGCTTGAAGAACAGGCCCAGGAAACCGACCACCATCAGCACGCCCATGAACGGATGCAGGATGCGCGTCCACTGCCCGCCACCGAACAGGTTGGTCAGGAAGTAAAGGCTCGGGTGGAAGAACGCCAGGCCCGAGAGCCCGGCCAGGAAGAACATGATCGCGATGAACCAGTGGTTCATGCGGTCGCCGTCCTTGTAGCGCTGGAGCATTTTCTGAGCCATCACGCTTCCTCCTTGTCAGCCTTGTCCTCGATCGGGCCCACCTTCATGTAGTGGAAGAACCCGGCCACCATCGCGCCGACCACACCGGCCACGGCCAGGGGCTTGGCCAGCCCCTTCCAGACCGACACCAGCGGGTTGATCGACGGGTCGCGCGGCATGCCCTCCAGCTCGGGCCGGTCGGCGTGCTTCATCACGTACATGACGTGCGTGCCACCCACCCCTTGCGGGTTGTACAGGCCTGCGTTCTGGAAGCCCCGTTCCTTGAGCTCGCCGGCGCGCTTCTCGCCGTAGGCCACCATGTCCTCCTTGGTGCCGAAGGAGATGGCGCCGGTCGGGCAGGTCTTCACGCAGGCGGGCTGCAGGCCCAC
>SBFS01000011.1 GCA_006227825.1 Burkholderiales bacterium
CCAGCCCGTCGCGATCGTCTGCCCGTAGCTCAACCGGATAGAGCAGCTGCCTTCTAAGCAGCAGGTCGGGGGTTCGAGTCCCTCCGGGCAGGCCACACCCCCATGTCCAGTCGCCCCGCCCCCTCTCCAAGGGTTTGTCCTGAGTTCCTGGCCGCCATCATGCACTATAGTGCAACTTTTAGAGTGCACTATAGAACATAGACGGAGACCGGAGACCTGCTTGGGAAGTCACTTTTTTAGTTGATCTCTCAATATTTCATGTTTGAAGTACGGGTTATTCACTATCGCCAAGACCGGTGCTTGCCGCCTACAGTGAACGGGTTACCACCACCATCAGGAGACAGACCATGACCACCCGCCGCCTCGTCCTCACCCGCAGCGCCGCCGTGATCGGCGCCGCTTCCACCGGCCTGCTGCTGCCGCAGATCGTCCGCGCGCAATCCGACAAGGTGCGGGTGGGCTTCATGCTGCCCTACACCGGCACCTTCGCCCAGCTTGGCCTGGCCATCGAGAATGGTTTCCGGATGGCGCTCAATGAACAGGGCGGCAAGCTCGGCGGCCGCGAGATCGAGTTCTTCAAGGTGGACGACGAATCCAACCCGGCCAAGGGCATCGAGAACGCGACGCGGCTGGTGCAGCGCGACAAGGTCGACGTGCTGGTGGGCACCGTCCACTCGGGCGTGCAGATGGGCATCCACCGGGTGGCCCGCGAAAGCGGCGTGCTCAACCTGATCCCGAACGCGGGTGTGCACGTGGCCACGCGCCAGCAGTGCGCGCCCAACGTGTTCCGCACCTCGTTCTCCAACTCCCAGCCCACCATGGCCCTGGGCAAGCCCATGGTCGAGCGCGGGCACAAGAAGGCCGTCTGGATCACCTGGAACTACGCGGCCGGCGACGAGGCCTTCGAAGGCTTCGAGAAGAGCTACACCGAGGCCGGCGGCACCATCGTCAAGAAGCTGGGGCTGCCCTTCCCCAACGTCGAGTTCCAGGCGCTGCTGACCGAGATCGCGTCGATCAAGCCCGACGCCGTCGCCTGCTTCTTTGCCGGCGGGGGTGCCGCCAAGTTCCTGCGTGACTACCATGCCGCTGGCCTGTCCAACAGCATCCAGCTCTACGGCTCCGGCTTCCTGACCGAGGGCGTGCTGCAGGCCGCGGGCGATGCCGCCAACGGTGTGCTGACCACCATGCACTACAGCGACTCGCTGGACACGCCGCGCAACAAGCAGTTCCGCCTGGATTACGCGAAGACTTTCCGGATGCAGCCGGACGTCTACGCCGTCCAGGGCTACGACACCGGATTGCTGCTGGTCAAGGGCGCCAACGCCGTGCGCGGCGACATCGGCAACAAGCAGGCGCTTTACGCGGCCATGCGCGGCGCCGAGATCGACAGCCCGCGGGGCAAGTGGAAGATGAGCCCGTCGCACAACCCGATCCAGGACATGTACCTGCGCCGGGTCGAGAACCGGGAGAACAAGGTGATCGGCATTGCGGCCCGGGCCGTTGCCGACCCCGGCACGGGTTGCCGCATGGCCTGATCGCCACCGTGCCGTCGGATCTCCGGGAGCCCGCTTGGGCTCCCGGGGCCTGTTGCGCGCCTGCCTGACCTCTTCCCCATGGACTTCGCCAATTTCCTGATCCAGCTGCTCAACAGCGTCCAGTACGGGCTGCTGCTGTTCATGCTGGCCGCCGGTCTGACCCTGATCTTCGGGATCATGGGCGTGGTCAATCTGGCGCACGGCAGCTTCTACATGCTGGGCGCCTACATGGCCTGGTTCTTCACCGCCCAGCTGGACAGCCTGGTGCTGGCGATCCTGCTGGGCACCGTGCTGGCGGTGGCCTTCGGGTGGCTGCTCGAGTGGGGACTGTTCCGCTTCTTCTACCACCGGGACCACCTGGACCAGGTGCTGCTGACCTTCGGCCTGATCTACATCTTCGAGGAGCTGCGGTCCATCCTGTGGGGCGACGACGTGCACGCGGTGCAGGTGCCCGAGGTGCTGAACTGGTCGATTCCGCTGACCGACACCCTGTCCTACCCGGTGTACCGGCTGGTGATGTCCGGCATCTGCATCGCACTGGCCATCGGCCTGTACCTGCTGATCAGCAAGACCCGGCTGGGCATGAAGATCCGGGCGGGCGCCTTCAACCGCGAGATGGCCGAAGCCCTGGGCATCAACATCCGGCTGATCCATGGCGTGGTGTTTGCCCTGGGCGTAGGGCTGGCGGCCATCGCCGGCATGATCGCCTCTCCCGTTGCCAGCGTCTACCCGGGCATGGGCGGCTCGGTGCTGATCATGTGTTTCGTGGTGGTGGTCATCGGCGGCATCGGCTCGGTGCGGGGTGCGCTGGTGGCCGCGCTGCTCGTGGGCCTGGTCGACACCTTCGGCAAGGTGCTGGTGCCCCAGCTGGCCGGCATGGCCGTGTACATGCTGATGGCCCTGGTGCTGCTCTACAAACCCGAAGGCCTGTTCAAACAGTGACGCCGCCGCCATGAGTTCCCCCAAAGCCACCCTCGAACGGCTGCCGCGCGGCGTGCAGGTCACGCTGGGCCTGTTTGCGCTGGCCCTGGCCGCCTTCCCCTTTGTGCCGGTGGACGGCCGGGACTTCTACCTGCAGATGCTCACGCAGATGATGATCCTGGCCATCTTTGCGATGAGCCTGGACCTGCTCCAGGGCGTCACCGGCCTGGTTTCGCTCGGCCACGCGGCCTTTTTCGGCCTGGCCGGCTATGCGCTGGCATTCCTGACCCCTGCCGACAGCCCGGTCTCGCTCTGGTGGAGCCTGCCGCTGGCCGCCGGCGCCTCGGGGCTGGCCGCCCTGGTCATCGGCTTCTTCGTGGTGCGCACGCACGGCATCTACTTCATCATGGTGACCATGGCTTTCGCGCAGATGGTCTATTTCCTGTTCTTCGACAACAAGGCGCTGGGGGGCTCTGACGGCATCTACGTGTATTTCCGCCCCGACGCCAGCGCGGTGGGCATCGACCTGGACAACCGCACGCACTTCTACTATTTCACCCTCGCCGCCCTGATCGGTGTCTACCTGCTGCTGCGCCGCCTGCTGTTCTCGCCCTTCGGACGGGCCCTGTCCGGCATCCGGGTCAACGAGCACCGCATGCGCGCCGTCGGCTATGGCACCTTCGGCTACAAGCTGGCGGCCTTCACCCTGGCCGGCACGCTGGCCGGTGTCGCCGGTTACCTTTGGGCTGCACAGACGGGCTTCGTGAACCCGGAGCTGATGGGCTTTCACATGAGCGCGCACGCCATCATGATGGTGATCCTGGGCGGCATGGGGAATTTCGCCGGCGCCATCGTGGGGGCCTTCGCCTTCGAGTACGTGATGCACCTGTTCAAGGACCTCACCAAGCACTGGCAGCTGCTCATGGGTGGCTTCATCGTGCTGGTGGTGATCGTGGCCCCCAAGGGCCTGCTGGGCCTGGGCGAGAAGCTGTTCGGGCGGGGCAAGGGGGACGCGCCATGAGCGAACTCCTGCTCTCGGCCCGCCACCTGACCAAGCGCTTCGGTGGCCTGGCGGCTGTCAACGACGTCAGCGTCGACCTGTTTCGCGACCACATCCACGCCGTCATCGGTCCCAATGGCGCGGGCAAGTCGACCCTGACCAACCTGCTCTCCGGAGACCTGCCGCCGAGCTCCGGCGAGATCCGGCTCAACGGCCGCGAGACCGCCGGCCAGGCCCCGGAGTCCATCTCGCGCATGGGGCTGGGGCGCAGCTACCAGAAGACCAACATCTTCCTGCCCTTCACCGTCTGGGACAACGTCCGTCTGGCGGCGCAGTCCCGCGAGCGCCACTCGCCCTGGAACCCGTTGCACTGGTTCAGCGCCGCCAGCGGCCTGTCCCGCGTGAACCAGCGCTGCGAGCGGGCCATCGAGCTGGCCGGCCTGACACACCGCGCCCGCACGGTGGCCGCCACCATCAGCCACGGCGAACAGAGGCAGCTGGAGATTGCCATGACCCTGGCCACCGAGCCGACGGTGCTGCTGCTGGACGAGCCGCTGGCTGGCATGGGCCAGGCCGAGGCCGAGAGCATGGTCGCCCTGCTGCAGCGGCTCAAGAAGGACCATGCGGTGATGCTCGTCGAGCACGACATGGACGCCGTGTTCGCACTGGCAGACCAGCTCACGGTGATGGTCAACGGGCAGGTGATTGCCAGCGGGACGCCCGAGGCGGTGCGCGCCGACCCGCTGGTGCAGGCGGCCTACCTCGGGGAGGACCACTGATGGGCGAACCGCTGATCCAGGCCAGCGGCCTGAACACCCACTACGGCGCCAGCCACATCCTGCGCGGGATCGACTTCACGGTCGGACAGGGACAGACCATCGGACTGATGGGGCGCAACGGCATGGGCAAGACCACCCTGCTCAAGTCGATCATGGGCCTGGTCAAGCCCAGCGGCGGCCACGTCCGGATCAAGGGCCGGGACATGACCGGCGCGACACCCTACGAGGTGGCCCGGCTGGGTGTGGCCTATGTGCCCGAAGGACGCGGCATCTTCGGCAACCTGAGCGTGAAGGAGAACCTGGTGATGGCCGCCCGCGCCGGGACGCAGGGACGCCGGGAGTGGACCTACGAACGGGTGCTGGAGACATTTCCCCGCCTGGCCGAGCGGCTGGGTCACGGCGGGCAGCAGCTCTCGGGCGGCGAGCAGCAGATGCTGACCATCGGCCGCGCCCTGATGACCAACCCGGACGTGCTGATCCTGGACGAGGCCACCGAGGGCCTGGCACCCTTGATCGCGCGCGAGATCTGGCGCATCTGCGGCCTGATACGCGAAAGCGGCATCAGCAGCATCATCGTGGACAAGAACTGGAAGCACGTCACCCAGGTCACCGACCGCAACGTGATCCTGGTCAAGGGCGAGGTGGTCTTCGAGGGCAGCTCGCAGCAACTGCTGGCACAGCCGGAACTCCTCGAGCAGTACCTGGGGGTCTGAGGCTCACAGCAGGGGCCGCAGCTCCCGGGCCGCATCCAGCAACAGGGGCAGCAGGTCCCTGCCCATCACCTCGGGCGCCAGGCGTTCGGGCGATGCCACGACATTGAGCGCCGCCACCGTCCGCCCCTGCATGTTGCGCAGGGGCACGGCCAGCGCGTGCACGCCCAGCTCGTGCTCTTCGCTGGCGAGCGCGTGGTCGTCGGCACGCACCCGCGCGATGGCCTCCCTGAAGCTGCGGTGATCGACCCGCGTGCGGGGCGTCAGCCGGGGCAGTTCGCGGCCCTTGAGCCAGGCGCTGAACTCAGCGCGCGGCAGGGCCGCCAGCAGCACGCGGCCGGTGGAGGTGGCGTGCACCGGCAACCGGGCGCCCAGGTGCAGGCCGTAGGCCATCAGCCGCTGTCCGCCCACGGCTGCGCTGCGCGCCACGATGACCACCTCGTCGCCGTCGCGCACCACGGCCGAGAACGACTCCCGGGTCTGCGCGGCCAGCCGGTTGAGCGTGGGCTGCAGCAGCCGCGGCAGCCGGGCCGAGGCGAGATAGCTGCCCGAGAAGCGCAGCACCTTGGCCGAGAGCCAGTAATGCGTGCCGTCGCTGTCCAGATAGCCCAGGTGGGCCAGGGTGAGCAGGTGGCGACGGGCCGCGGCCCGGGTCAGCCCGGCACGCTCGGCGGCCTGGGTGGCATTGAGGCGCTGTCGTTCCGTGTCGAAGCTCTCGAGCACGGCCATGCCCTTGGCCATGCCCTCGATGAAGTCAGCCTTGGCGATCGTTCGCGCGTCCGCAACCATATTGCGCGATGATCGCACAAAAACACCGATGTTCGCGCAGTCTCGGATCGCGCATGTTGAGTCGGCGGGGCCGGCTGCCTACAGTCGCTGCAGACCCACTGCGGAGACGCTCTTGAAGACACAGGTTGCCATCATCGGTGCAGGCCCGTCCGGCCTGCTGCTCGGCCAGTTGCTGCACAAGGCCGGCATCGACGCCATCATCCTGGAGCGCCAGTCACCCGACTACGTGCTCGGCCGCATCCGCGCCGGCGTGCTCGAACAGGTCGCGACCGACCTGCTGGACGAGGCAGGCGTGGGACAGCGCATGCACGCCGAGGGCCTGGTGCACACGGGCTTCGACATGCTGTTCAACGGCGAGCGCCACCGCATCGACCTGGAAAGGCTCACCGGCGGCCGCAAGGTGATGGTCTACGGCCAGACCGAGGTGACGCGCGACCTGATGGAGGCCCGCAAGGCCGCCGGCCTGCCCACGGTGTACGAAGCGGCGAACGTGCAGGTGCACGACTTCGACACCACCCGGCCGCGCGTGAGCTACGAGAAGGACGGCCGCAGCCACACCATCGAGTGCGACTTCATCGCCGGCTGCGACGGCTTTCACGGTGTCTGCCGGGCCAGCGTGCCGCGCGGCGCCATCCAGGAATTCGAGAAGGTGTATCCGTTCGGCTGGCTGGGCCTGCTCTCGGACACGCCGCCGGTCCACCATGAGCTGATCTATGTGAACAGCGAACGGGGCTTTGCCCTGTGCTCCCAGCGCAGCCACACCCGCAGCCGCTACTACCTGCAGGTGCCCCTGACCGACAAGGTCGAGCAGTGGAGCGACGAGGCGTTCTGGACCGAGCTCAGGCTGCGCCTGGACCCGGCCGCGGCCGACAAGCTGGTGACAGGCCCGAGCCTGGAAAAAAGCATCGCCCCGCTGCGCAGCTTCGTGACCGAGCCGCTGCGTTTCGGTCGCCTGTTCCTGGCCGGCGATGCGGGGCACATCGTGCCGCCGACCGGCGCCAAAGGCCTGAACCTGGCGGCCACCGACGTGAAGTACCTGTCGAATGCGCTGATCGAGTTCTACCAGGAGCGTTCGGAAGCCGGCATCGACAGCTACTCGCAGCGCTGCCTCAAGCGCATCTGGCGCGCCGAGCGTTTCTCGTGGTGGTTCACATCCATCATGCACCGCTTCCCCGACGAGGGCGCCATCCACGCCAGGCTGCAGCAGGCCGAGCTGGACTACCTGATGCACTCGGAAGCGGGCCTGAAGACCATCGCCGAGAACTACGTCGGACTGCCGCTGGACTTCGGCGATTGAGTGTCCATGTCTCATCTGTTGCGGGCGCCCTGGGCGCCCGTTTTTCGTTTCTGGCGCCGGTTGTACATGCTGCCGTGGCATTCACATTTGTTTACATCAAACCCATTGCATGTGCACTTTGCACATTTGTAGAATGCACCCAGTCACACCATGAAAGCACCCGTCCCACTCCCCCCCGCCCCGCATCCGGACGACACCATGCAACCCCTGCTGGCGTCCCTGGATGCCCTGCTGGAACCCATGGCACAGTTGTGCG
Source organism: Burkholderiales bacterium (assembly GCA_006227825.1). Taxonomy (GTDB): domain Bacteria; phylum Pseudomonadota; class Gammaproteobacteria; order Burkholderiales; family Burkholderiaceae_C; genus Hydrogenophaga. The sequence goes on from SBFS01000011.1 coordinate 7,288, forward strand.
TGAACAAGGGCATTCCGATCCAGGCTGTGGAGGAGCACATGCGGCGCGCCTTCGTGAAGGCCGCACGCCAGACCTGCGAGGACGCCGGGTCCACCCGGCTCAACAGCCGCATCAGCGCCCTCACCGGCCTGACGCGGCGCGAGGTCACCCGCATCGAGGCCCTGGCGAACCCGGCCCGTCCTGTCACGCGCAGCGCGGCGACCGACCTGTTCACCCGCTGGATCACCCTGCCGCCCTACTGTGGCCCGGATGGTCCGCTGGAACTGCCGCGGCACGGAGAGGCCCCCAGCTTTGACAGCCTGGCCGCCTCCGTCACCCGGGATGTGCACCCCCGGACCCTGCTGGAGACGCTGTGCCGTCTGGGCCTGGCCGAAACGGACACGCAACAGGACACTGTCCGGCTGAAGAAACACGCCTTCGTTCCCCGCAACGAGTGGGCCCAGCTGGTCGGCTTCCTTGGCGACAACGTGGGCGACCACCTGCGTGCAGCCGTTGTCAACGTGCTCGGCCAGGGCAACGAACACTTCGAACAGTCCCTGTACGCCGACGAGCTTTCGGCCGATTCGCTGGTCAAGGCGCGCAGTCTCGTCGCGCAGCAGTGGCAGCAACTGATGACGCAGATCACGCCCCGGCTCGAAGCCCTGATGCGCGAGGACGCCCTCGCCGGACGCCCGCAAGACCAATGCCTGCGCTTGGGCATGTATTCCTGGATGCAGCCCATGGCGCCCGCCCCGACCTCAGCACCCACCGAACAACCCACCCAAGGAGATTGCCGTGAACCATGACAACACCCCACGCTTCAACCGCCGCCAGACCCTGCTGGCACTTGTCGGCACCGCGCTGCTGCCGGCGTGCGGCGGCGGCAGCGATTTCGCGAGCGTCAGCAGCGGCGGCACCGGCTCGTTCACCAGCGGCGTGATCGTCGGACTCGGTTCCATCATCGTCAATGGCATCCGCTACGACGACAGCCAGGCCCGTGTGATCTTCGACGATGGACCCGGCAGCACCGATGACCTGCAACTGGGCATGGTGGTGCGGGTGCGCGGCTCTTCCGTGACGCCGGCCGCCAGCATCGGCGCGCTGGCAACCGCCACGGCCACGGACATCGTCTGCGGCAGCGAGTGGAAGGGACAGGTCGACTCGGTCGATGTCGCCAACGGCACCTTCACCCTGTTTGGCCTGACAGTCCGGGTCCAGAGCAGCACCGTCTTCGAGGATGGCACGTTCGACGGCTCGCTGGCGGGGCGCTACGTCGAGGTGTACGGCTTCATCGACCTGCAGGGCGGCGTCCTGAGCCTGACGGCCACGCGGGTCGAGGTCGAATCCTCCATGCCCGTCAGCTACCGGCTCAGCGGTGTCGTCTCCAACCTCACGGCCACCACCTTCCAGCTGGGGTCGGTCATCATCGACCACGCATCGGCCAGCAAGCCCCTGAACCTGCAGAACGGCCAGCTGGTCGAGGTCAGGCTTCAGACCACGCCCTCGGCCGGCGGCGCGTGGGTGGCCACCGAAGTCGACATCGAGGACTTCAGCGACGATCTGGATGACGACGACGAGGCCGAGATCGAAGGAACCATCACGTCCTTCACCGACAACACCCGATTCAGCGTCAACGGCATCCCGGTGGACGCCAGCGGCGTCGCAGTGCCGTCCGGTCTGGCCCTGGGCGTGCGTGTCGAGGTCGAGGGCGTCATCCGCGACGGCGTGGTGATCGCCTCCGAGGTCGAACTGGACGACGATGACGACGACGATTACTTCGAGTTCTACGGGCAAGTCAGCGAACTGGACACCGTCGCCATGACCTTCGTCGTGCGGGGTTATGTCGTCCGGTACAACGGCCAGAC
>SBFS01000076.1 GCA_006227825.1 Burkholderiales bacterium
AGCGCGCCTGTGGGCAACCGCTCCCGGTAGCAGGCGGCCACCGCGGCCGCCACCTGCGCTGCTTCGGACGGCGCCAGGCTGGCCCGCAAGGCGTCACCGCACGCGGCCAGGAAGGAAATGGCGGCCTCCCCGGCGCGAAACACCGGGTGCCGCAGACAGGCCGACAGAAAGGTCCGGTTGTTGGGCAGGCCCAGCAGCACGGTGTCGTCGAGCGCCTGGGCCAGCCGGTCGATCGCCTCGGCGCGCGTGGGCGCATGGGCGATCAGCTTGCCCAGCATGGCGTCGTAGTGCGGCGTGACCACGGCGCCCTCCTCGAGCGCATGGTCAAAGCGCAGGCCCGCGGCCGGACGCGGTTCGGCGAAACGCCGGACCGTCCCGGTGTGGGGAATGAAGTGCTCGTCCTCGGCACACAGGCGCACCTCGATGGCATGCCCCCGCAACGACACCTGCTCCTGCCGCAGGGGCAGGGGCTCGCCGCGCGCGACCCGAAGCTGCCATTCGACCAGGTCCAGACCGGTCAGCATCTCGGTCACCGGATGCTCCACCTGCAGCCGTGTGTTCATTTCCATGAGATAAAAACTGGCCCCCACGCTCCGCCGCTGCGCGGGTTGCTGCCCCCCGAGGGGGTGCGTTTCGCCTTGGGGCGGCCCGGCGGCGAAACCGTCTCCGTCGTCTGTCACCCCTTCATCCAGAAGGAACTCGACGGTGCCGGCGCCGACGTAGCCGGCACCCTGCGCCAGCGCGATGGCGCAACGGCCGAGCTCCTCGCGCAGCCCGGGAGACACCGCCGGGCTCGGCGCTTCCTCGATGATTTTCTGGTGGCGCCGCTGGACCGAGCAGTCGCGCTCGCCCAGGTGGATGCAGTGGCCGTGCGCATCGGCGAACACCTGCACCTCGACATGGCGTGGCTGCAGCAAGGCGCGCTCGATCAACAGGTCGGCGCTGCCGAAGCTGGCCAGCGCCTCCGAGCGTGCGCTGTGCAGCGCGGCCGGCAACTCCGCGGCGCTGTGCACCAGGCGCATGCCGCGCCCGCCCCCGCCGGCGACGGCCTTGACCATGACCGGGTAGCCGATGCGCCCGGCTTCAGCCACGAAAGTGGCGTCGCGCTGGTCGTCACCGAAATAGCCGGGCAGCACCGGCACACCCTGCTGCCGGGCCACGGCCTTGGCGGCAGACTTGCTGCCCAGGGCCCGGATGGCGGACGGCGGCGGACCGACCCAGATCAGCCCCGCGTCGATGACCGCCTGCGCGAAGTCGGCGTTCTCGCTCAGGAAGCCGTAGCCCGGGTGCACCGCGTCGGCCCCGCTGGCCCGCGCGGCCTCGATCAGCCTGTCGATGCGAAGGTAGCTGTCGGCGGACGCGGTGCCGCCAAGGGCCACGGCCGTGTCGGCCTCCCGTACGTGCAGGGCATCGCGGTCGGCGTCCGAATGGACGGCCACGGTCGCGATGCCCATGCGCCGCGCCGTGCGGATGACCCGACGCGCGATCTCCGACCGGTTGGCGATCAGCAGCCGTTTCATGCAGGGTCTCCGCCAGCCCACGGGGCCGGTCGCCGGGCAGCAAAGGCGGCCAGTCCTGCGGAGGCTTCCCGCCCGCGCAGGGCTGAGGCAAAGGCCAGCGCTGCCTCGTCGCGCAGGTCGGGCATCTTCCAGCGCAGGCGGCCGAGCAGCTGCTTGGTCGCTGCCACGGCCGAGGGAGCGGCCTGCCGCAGGCGCTGCAGGGTCTGGCCCAGGGCGGCCTCCAGCGCGGCGTCGTCGACCAGCTCATCCACCAGCCCGTGCTGCTGCGCGGCCTGTGCATCGAGCCGCCGTCCCTGCAGCAGGCACTGGCGCGCCAGCGCATCGCCCAGTCGCGCCCAGACGAAAGGGGCGATCTGGGCAGGCGGCAACCCCAGCGTGACCTCGGGGGTGGCGAACACCGAGCGCCGGGTGGCCATCACGTGGTCGGCGCAGCACACCAGGCCGAAGCCGCCGCCCATGGCCGCGCCGTCGACAGCACAGACCAGGAGCTGGGGCAGCTCGCACAGCGCGTGCAGCACATCACCGAAGGCCCGGTTGGCCGCCACCAGCGGGTCGTCCGCACCCGGCTCCAGCGGCTGGCCGATGGCGCCGGCGAAATGCCCCAGGCTGCCGCCCGCGCAAAAGGCCCCGGCCGCACCGGTCAGCACCACGACCCGCAGCGACGGATCGGCCTTGGCACGCAGGCAGGCCTCGAACAGGTCGACCACCATGCTGTCCGACAGGGCGTTGCGCGCGGCCGGGTCGTTGAGTGTCCAGCGCTCCACATCACCTTGCCGCACCGTGAGAAATTTGCTCATAAGGCTCCTCGATATCAGAGACAAGTGACTTCCCTGCGGGTCGCCGCAGATCCGGCTTTGCCGGTCTGATGGCGACGTCCCCTCGGGGGACGCCGCGTCAGCGGCGCAGGGGGGTCTTCTGTACGCCCATGATCTTGGTCAGAATGCCCAGCATCACCTCGTCGGCTCCGCCGCCGATCGAGGCCAGCCGGCCGTCGCGGTACATGCGCGAGACCTTGTTGTCCCAGGTGAAGCCCATGCCGCCCCAGAACTGCAGGCAGGTGTCGGGCACCAGGCGGTTCAGGCGCCCGGCCTTGAGCTTGGCCATGGTCGCCCACTCGGTGACGTCCTGGCCGGCCACGTAGTGCTCGCAGGCCTGGTAGGTCAGCGCGCGCAGGCTCTCGACCTCGGTCTTGAGCTCGGCCAGCTTGAACTGAACCCACTGCTGGTCGGCCAGCGTGGCCCCGAACAGCTTGCGCTCCTGCGCGTATTCCACCGTCCACTCGATGCAGTTGCTCAGGCTCTGGATGCAGCTGGCCGCCGCCCACAGGCGCTCCTCCTGGAACTGCTGCATCTGGTAGATGAAGCCCGCGCCCTCCTGCCCGATGCGGTAACGCTGGGGCACACGCACCTCGTCAAAGAACAGCAGACCGGTGTCGCTGCTGTTCATGCCGATCTTCCTGATCTTCTGGCCGACCTCGAAGCCCTTGACGGTCTTGCCGTTCTCGCGCAGCGGCACCATGACCAGGCTCTTGTTCTTGTGCGCGGGGCCTTCGCTGGTGTTGACGAGCATGCACATCCAGTCGGCCTGCAGGCTGTTGGTGATCCACATCTTCTGGCCGCTGATGACGTAGTCGTCGCCGTCCTTGCGCGCCCAGGTCCTGATGGCCGAGACGTCGCTGCCGGCGCCCGGCTCGCTCACCCCGATGCAGCCGACCATGTCACCGGCGATGGCCGGCGCCAGGAACTGCGC
>SBFS01000288.1 GCA_006227825.1 Burkholderiales bacterium
TGCGGAACAGCAGGGCGTAACCGATCTGGCCTGCGGCGCCGGTGACGGCAACACGGACGGGCTTCTTGCTCATGGTGAAAACTCCAGAATGGACGGATGGGAAAGACGGGCCGCCGCATCCGGACGCGGCGGGGACGGCAGGCGGATCAGGGTTTTCCCCGAAACCGGATGACCGGCACAGCATGCGAGTGTACCCGCGTTAACCCTGATCGGTCAATTTGTCTTATGTCTTATATAAGATATGATTGACATTCAGCCAAGGCCGCAGCGAACCCGCAACGACATGCCATCCAGCACCGAAAATCCCAGCCTTTCGAGCGAGCAGCGACCGGCCGCCGATGCCTTGGGCGGCAGCGATGCAGCGGCCACGGTCCTGCAGGGGGCGCCCGCCTTCAGCCCCCTGTACCAGCAGATCAAGACCCTCATCCTGCGCAGCCTCCAGGCCGGGGAATGGAAGCCGGGCGACATGATTCCTTCCGAGCTGGACCTGGCGGCCCGCTACCGGGTCAGCCAGGGCACCGTGCGCAAGGCGATCGACGAACTGGCCACCGACAACCTGCTGGTGCGACGCCAGGGCAAGGGCACCTTTGTCGCCACCCACGCCGAGCAGCACATCCAGTACCGCTTCCTTCGCCTGCTGCCCGATGCGGGCGACCCCGGCAGCCAGGGACCGGCCGAGCGGCACATCATCGAGTGCCGGCGCCAGCGGGCACCGGCCGAGGTGGCCCGCCAGCTCGGGCTGCGCAGCGGCGACACGGTGGTGCAGGTGCGACGGGTGCTGGGCTTCCAGGGAACCCCCACCATCCTGGAAGAAATCTGGCTGCCCGGCCACAGCTTCAAGGGGCTGACCCTGGAGACCCTGTCCACCGACAAGGGGCCGATGTACGCCCTGTTCGAGACCCAGTTCGGCGTGCGCATGGTCCGTGCGGTGGAAAAGGTCAAGGCGGTGGCGGCCGACGCCGACAGCGCCCCCCTGCTGGGCGTGCAGCCCGGCCACCCGCTGCTGAGCGTCGAGCGCCTGGCTTTCACCTACAACGACGTGCCCATGGAACTGCGCCGGGGCTTGTACCGGACAGAAACCCGCCACTACCACAACGAACTGAGCTGATCCCGCGTGCCTCAAGCCGCCCACCCTCACCGGCCGAATAGTCGACCTGACACCCGAGTGTCAGGCTCCGGTATGGTGCGTTGCAATAGAATCTGACACCGCTGTGGTGCGGGTTACCACACGGTTACAAGCACTCGCCCCCCGTCCTCCCAAGCAAGAAAGTCCCACCATGACCGAGTTGACCCGAAAGCGGCCCGAGTTCCGCAACATCAACGCATTCAAGGACCTGACCACCTACCGCCTGCCCGCGGCCGGCTGGGTGTCGATCCTGCACCGTGTCAGCGGCGCCCTGATGTTCCTGCTGCTGCCGCTGATCGTCTGGATGTTCGACACGTCGGTGTCTTCCGAGCTGTCTTTCGAGCGCTTCACGGCGGCCTTCGCCGTCGGCCTGGGTTTCGTGCCCGGCTGGCTGCTCAAGCTGGTGGTGCTGTCCATCATCTGGGCCTACCTGCACCACCTGATCGCCGGCCTGCGCCACCTGTTCATGGACGCGCGCCACGCGGTCACCAAGGAATTCGGCAAGTCGTCGGCTGTCGTCACCCTGGCGCTCTCCATCGGCCTGACCCTGGTTCTGGGCGCCAAGCTGTTCGGCCTGTACTGAGCGCGCCCCACAGAATCAAGCGACTGAGAGGAATCCCATGTCTGTCAATTTCGGCTCCAAGCGCGTCGTCACCGGCGCCCACTACGGCCTGCGCGACTGGCTGGCCCAGCGTGTCACCGCCGCCCTCATGGCCCTGTTCACCCTGGTGGTGCTGCTGCAGGTGCTGTTCTCCAGCGGTCCGGTCGGTTACGACCTCTGGGCCGGCATCTTCGCCGCCCAGTGGATGAAGGCGCTGACCTTCGTGGTCTTCGTGGCGCTGGCCTGGCACGTCTGGGTCGGCATGCGCGACATCTGGATGGACTATGTCAAGCCCGCGGGCATCCGCGTCGTGCTGCACGTGTTCACCATCGTCTGGCTCGTGGGTTGCCTGGGCTGGGCTGTTCAAGTTCTCTGGAGGCTCTGATCCATGACCACCACCGCATCCCTTTCCAAGCGCCAGTTCGACGTGGTCATCGTCGGTGCCGGCGGCTCCGGCATGCGCGCCTCGCTGCAGCTGGCCCGCGCCGGACTGAAGGTGGCCGTGCTCTCCAAGGTGTTTCCCACCCGTTCGCACACCGTGGCCGCCCAGGGCGGCATCGGCGCCTCGCTGGGCAACATGAACGAGGACAACTGGCACTACCACTTCTACGACACCATCAAGGGGTCGGACTGGCTGGGCGACCAGGACGCCATCGAGTTCATGTGCCGCGAGGCCCCGAAGGTCGTGTACGAGCTCGAGCATTTCGGCATGCCGTTCGACCGCAACCCCGACGGCACCATCTACCAGCGCCCGTTCGGCGGCCACACCGCCAACTACGGCGAGAAGGCCGTGCCGCGCGCCTGCGCCGCCGCAGACCGCACCGGCCACGCGATGCTGCACACCCTGTACCAGCAGAACGTCGCCGCGCGCACCACCTTCTTCGTCGAATGGATGGCCCTGGACCTGGTGCGCAACGCCGACGGCGACGTGCTGGGCGTGACCGCCCTCGAGATGGAGACCGGCGAGGTCTACATCCTCGAGGCCAAGACCACGCTGCTGGCCACGGGCGGTGCAGGACGCATCTACGCCGCCTCGACCAACGCCTTCATCAACACCGGTGACGGCCTGGGCATGGCGGCCCGCGCCGGCATCCCGCTGCAGGACATGGAGTTCTGGCAGTTCCACCCCACCGGCGTGGCCGGCGCGGGCGTGCTGCTCACCGAAGGCTGCCGCGGCGAGGGGGCTTTCCTGGTCAACTCCGAAGGCGAGCGCTTCATGGAGCGCTATGCCCCCACCCTGAAAGACCTGGCCCCGCGCGACTTCGTCTCCCGCTGCATGGACCAGGAAATCAAGGAAGGCCGTGGCTGTGGTCCGAACAAGGACTACGTCATGCTGAACTTCTCCTACCTCAGCGCCGACACCATCCACAAGCGCCTGCCTTCGGTCTACGAGATCGGCGTCAATTTCGCCAACGTGGACATCACCAAGGAACCGATCCCGGTCGTGCCCACCATCCACTACCAGATGGGCGGCATCCCGACCAACATCAACGGCCAGGTGGTCGTGCCCGA
>SBFS01000026.1 GCA_006227825.1 Burkholderiales bacterium
GCACCCAAGGTTTTTCGTCAGAGAAATTCTCGAAAGGTTCATCATGGAAATCAGCAAGGCCGAAATGGCCTCTGCCGCCGCTGCTGCCGGCCACAATCCCCCCGAGCTTCGCGGAGCCGAAATCCTCGTCAAGGCATTGCAGGCCGAAGGTGTCCAGTACGTCTGGGGCTATCCGGGCGGCGCCGTACTGCACATTTACGACGCGTTCTACAAACAGGACACCATCCAGCACGTGCTGGTGCGGCACGAACAGGCGGCGGTCCACGCGGCCGACGGCTATGCCCGTGCCACCGGCGAGGTCGGCGTGGCCCTGGTGACCTCCGGGCCCGGCGTGACCAATGCCGTCACGGGCATCGCCACCGCCTACATGGACAGCATCCCGATGGTGATCATCACCGGCCAGGTGCCCACGGCCGCCATCGGCCTGGACGCCTTCCAGGAGTGCGACACCGTCGGCATCACCCGCCCCATCGTCAAGCACAACTTCCTGGTCAAGGACGCGCGCGACATGGCCATGGTGATGAAGAAGGCCTTCCACATCGCCCGCAGCGGACGGCCCGGCCCGGTGGTGGTCGACGTGCCCAAGGACGTGTCCTTCAACAAGGTGCCTTACGCCGGCTACCCCGAGAGCATCGAGATGCGCTCCTACAACCCGGTGCGCAAGGGGCACGGAGGCCAGATCCGCAAGGCACTGCAGTTGCTGCTCAATGCCAAGCGCCCCTACATCTACACCGGCGGTGGGGTCCTGCTGGGCAACGCGGTGCAGGAGCTGCGCACCCTGGTCGACATGCTTGGCTACCCGGTGACCAACACCCTGATGGGTCTGGGCGCCTATCCGGCGACCGACCCCAAGTTCCTGGGCATGCTGGGCATGCACGGCACGATCGAAGCCAACAACGCCATGCAGAACTGCGACGTGCTGCTGGCCGTGGGCGCGCGCTTCGACGACCGCGTGATCGGCAACCCGAAACATTTCGCCCAGAACGAACGCAAGATCATCCACATCGACATCGACCCGTCCAGCATCTCCAAGCGGGTCAAGGTCGATGTGCCCATCGTCGGTGACGTCAAGGACGTCCTCACCGAACTGATCAACATGATCCGCGAGACGCCGGCGCGCGCCGACGAGCAGGCCCTGGCCGGCTGGTGGCAGGCCATCGAAGGCTGGCGTTCGCGCGACTGCCTCAAATACGACCGGGCCAACAAGGACGTCATCAAGCCGCAGATGGTCATCGAGACCCTGTGGAACATGACCCGGGACGCCGATGCCTACATCACCTCCGATGTCGGCCAGCACCAGATGTGGGCTGCCCAGTACTACCGCTTCAACGAACCGCGGCGCTGGATCAACTCCGGTGGCCTGGGTACCATGGGTGTGGGCATTCCCTATGCCATGGGCATCAAGCTGGCCAGGCCCGAGAGCGAGGTCTACTGTGTCACGGGCGAGGGTTCGGTGCAGATGTGCATCCAGGAGCTCTCGACCTGCCTGCAGTACAACACGCCGATCAAGGTGCTGTCGCTGAACAACCGCTACCTGGGCATGGTCCGCCAGTGGCAGGAGATCGAATACTCCGGCCGCTACAGCCACAGCTACATGGACGCGCTGCCCAACTTCGTGAAACTGGCGGAGGCCTATGGCCACGTCGGCATGCTGATCGAGCGTCCACAAGACGTCGAGCCGGCGCTGCGTGAGGCACGCAAGCTCAAGGACCGCACCGTGTTCATGGACTTCCGCACCGACCCCACCGAGAACGTGTTCCCGATGGTGCAGGCCGGCAAGGGCATCACCGAGATGCTGCTCGGCTCGGAGGACCTCTGAACCCCTGATCCACCCGGACGGCCCCGCGAGGGCGGGGACGCCGGCGCGCCCGACGTCCCGCCCAGGCGGGAGCCACCGGCCGCACTTCTGAAGAATCTATTGGCCGCCGAGCCCGCTGCTTACCGGCAGCGGGGGAGGGCGGTCGAAATGAGGAATCGCACATGAAACACATCATCGCCGTCCTGCTCGAGAACGAGGCAGGCGCTCTCTCCCGGGTCGTCGGCCTCTTCTCCGCCCGCGGCTACAACATCGAATCACTGACCGTAGCGCCGACCGAGGACCCGAGCCTCTCGCGCATGACCATCCAGACCACCGGATCGGATGACGTGATCGAGCAGATCACCAAGCACCTGAACCGCCTCATCGAAGTGGTGAAGGTGGTCGACCTGACCGAAGGCGCCTACACCGAACGCGAGCTCATGCTGGTCAAGGTGCGGGCGGTCGGCAAGGAGCGCGAAGAGATGAAGCGCATGGCCGACATCTTCAGGGGCCGCATCATCGACGTCACCGAGAAGAGCTACACGATCGAGCTCACCGGCGACCAGGCCAAGAACGACGCCTTTCTGGAGGCCATCGACCGCGGGGCCATTCTGGAGACCGTGCGCTCGGGCGCCAGCGGCATCGGCCGTGGCGAGCGCATTCTCAGGGTTTGAGACCCACCCCTGCGCCGCCGCGCGGCTTCCCCTCAAGGGGAAGGCGCCCGCCGGATAAGACACGACCGCGCTGGTTACCATTAGCGGTTTTCACATAATTTCAACCGGAGCAACCTCATGAAAGTTTTCTACGACAAAGACTGTGACCTGAGCCTGATCAAGGGCAAGACGGTGGCCATCATCGGCTACGGCTCGCAAGGCCATGCGCACGCCCAGAACCTCAACGACAGCGGCGTGAAGGTGGTGGTCGGTCTGCGCAAGGGCGGCGCGTCCTGGGACAAGGTCGGCAAGGCCGGCCTGACCGTGATGGAGGTCAACGACGCGGTCAAGGCGGCCGACGTGGTCATGATCCTGCTGCCCGACGAGCAGATCGCCGAGGTCTACAGGAACAACGTCGAGCCGAACATCAAGCAGGGCGCCTCCCTGGCCTTTGCCCACGGCTTCAACGTCCATTACAACCAGGTCGTGCCGCGCGCCGACCTGGACGTCTGGATGGTCGCTCCCAAGGCCCCGGGCCACACGGTGCGCTCCACCTACACCCAGGGTGGCGGTGTGCCCCACCTGGTGGCCGTGCACCAGGACAAGAGCGGCAAGGCCCGTGACCTGGCCCTGTCCTATGCCATGGCCAATGGTGGCGGCAAGGCCGGCATCATCGAGACCAACTTCAAGGAAGAGACCGAGACCGACCTGTTCGGCGAGCAGGCCGTGCTGTGCGGCGGTGCCGTCGAGCTGATCAAGATGGGTTACGAGACCCTGGTCGAGGCCGGCTACGCCCCCGAGATGGCCTACTTCGAGTGCCTGCACGAACTCAAGCTGATCGTGGACCTGATCTATGAGGGCGGCATCGCCAACATGAACTACTCGATCTCCAACAACGCGGAGTTCGGCGAGTACGTGACCGGCCCCGAGGTGATCAACGAGCAGTCGCGCGCCGCCATGCGCAACGCCCTCAAGCGCATCCAGAACGGCGACTACGCCAAGATGTTCATCCAGGAAGGCCGTCTGAACTACCCCAGCATGACCGCCCGCCGCCGCAACACGGCCGAGCACAGCATCGAGGTGGTGGGTGCCCAGCTGCGCGCCATGATGCCCTGGATCGCCAAGAACAAGCTGGTCGACCAGACCCGCAACTGACCGGCGCCCGGCGTCATGCCGGTTCGCTGCGGCAGGAAGGCAGGCCACCATGCGTGGCCTGCTTCTTTTGCGGGGCGGGCTTTCCGATCCCTTACACTGCAAGTTTCGATGCACCAGCGCCTGGCCGGCGGTGGTGCCCGCAACACATTCATGCACGACGGAACCGAACCCATCAACCACCCGGAGCTGCCGCGCCGGCGCAAGGGCATCTACATGCTGCCCAACATGATCACGCTGGGGGCGCTGTTCGGTGGCTTCTATGCGGTGGTGATGGCCATGAACGGACGCTACGACCTGGCGACGGTGGGCATTTTTGCGGCCATGTTCCTCGATGCGATGGACGGACGGGTGGCCCGCCTGACCAACACCCAGAGCGCCTTCGGCGAGCAGATGGACTCCCTCTCGGACATGGTGTCTTTCGGCGCTGCACCGGCGCTGATCGCGTACGAGTGGACGCTGCGGGACCTGGGCCGCTGGGGATGGATCGCGGCTTTCGTCTACTGCGCCTGCGCGGCCCTGCGGCTGGCGCGCTTCAATGTGAACACCGGCGTGGTGGACAGGCGCTATTTCCAGGGGCTGCCTTCGCCGGCGGCCGCCGCGCTGGTGGCCGGTTTCATCTGGCTCATGACCGAGCACGGCATTGCCACCCCGCAGGACCTGGCCTGGCCGATGTTCGCGCTGACCCTGTACGCGGGCCTGACCATGGTCACCAACGTGCCTTTCTACAGTTTCAAGGATCTCAGCCTCAAGAGGAGCGTGCCGTTCGCTGCCATCGTGCTGGTGGCGCTGGGCATCGCGGTCATCAACATCCACCCCCCCACGGTGCTGTTCGGCCTTTTCGTCCTTTACGGCCTGTCGGGCTATGGCGTGTACCTCTGGCGCAAGTCCAAGGGGCGGCAGACCAGCGTCATCAGCACCTCCACCGACGAACCCGACGAGCGGGGCCTGCACGACTGAAGCGCCGCCGCCTTCATCGACGTCATGGATTTCCTCAATCGGCCAGCATGCGGGTTTGTGATACATTGATCGGCATGAACCGCGCGATGCTGCTGCTACTAACGGACCACCCTCACGGGCAGGCGGAATAGCGCACGCGTTTTCCAGGCACCACGGCCCGTTTGCACCCGCAGCGGGCCGTTTGTTTTGGGCTGCGGGCATTTTCAAGAGCCCGCCACGAGTCGGCACACCGGAGAAAAGCATGAGCGACAAACTGATCATCTTCGACACCACCTTGCGTGACGGCGAGCAATCGCCCGGCGCGTCCATGACCAAGGACGAGAAGCTGCGCATCGCGCGCCAGCTCGAGCGGCTGAGGGTCGACGTGATCGAGGCCGGTTTTGCCGCCAGCTCGAACGGGGATTTCGAGTGCGTGCAGGCGATCGCCAACACGATCAGGGATTCGACGGTGTGCTCCCTCGCCCGTGCCAACGACAGGGACATCTCCCGCGCCGCCGAGGCGCTCAAGGGCGCCAACCGGGCCCGCATCCACACCTTCATCGCCACTTCGCCGCTTCACATGGAGAAGAAGCTGCGCATGACGCCCGAGGAAGTGCTCGAGCAGGCCAGGCAGTCGGTGCGCTTTGCGCGCAACCTGTGCGGCGACATCGAGTTCAGCCCGGAGGATGGCTACCGCAGCGAGGTGGACTTCCTGTGCCGCGTGCTGGAGACGGTGATCGCCGAGGGTGCGACCACCATCAACATCCCCGATACGGTCGGCTACGCGGTGCCCGAGCTCTACGGCGAATTCATCCGCACACTGCGCGAGCGCGTGCCCAACTCGGACAAAGCCATCTGGTCGGTGCACTGCCACAACGATCTGGGCATGGCGGTCGCCAACTCGCTGGCGGGCGTGAAGATTGGCGGAGCGCGGCAGGTGGAATGCACCATCAACGGCCTGGGCGAGCGCGCCGGCAACTGCTCGCTCGAGGAGATCGTCATGGCGGTCAGGACCCGGCGCGACTACTTCAACCTCGACGTGGGCATCGACACCACCCAGATCGTGCCGGCCAGCCGCATGGTCAGCCAGACCACCGGCTTCGTGGTTCAGCCCAACAAGGCCGTGGTCGGAGCCAATGCCTTTGCCCATGCGTCGGGCATCCACCAGGATGGTGTGCTCAAGGCGCGCGACACCTATGAAATCATGCGGGCGGAAGACGTGGGCTGGAGTGCCAACAAGATCGTGCTGGGCAAGCTCTCGGGTCGCAATGCGTTCAAGCAGCGCCTGCAGGAGCTGGGCATCGAGATGGACTCGGAGAGCGAGATCAACACCGCCTTTGCCGCCTTCAAGGAGCTGGCCGACCGCAAGAGCGAGATCTTCGACGAGGACATCCTGGCCCTGTGCAGCGACGAGAGCGTGACGGCCGAGAAGGAGCAGTACGGCCTGGTGTCCCTGTCCCAGCACAGCGAGACCGGCGAGCGTCCGCATGCCGAGGTGGTCTTCACCATCGATGGCAAGGAGTACCAGGCGGCCTCGGACGGCAACGGTCCGGTCGATGCCTCCCTGAAGGCGATCGAGAGTCATGTCAGGAGTGGCGCCGAGCTGGTGCTGTACTCCGTCAACGCCATCACCAGTGGTTCGACCGAGAGCCAGGGAGAGGTCACGGTTCGCCTGCAGCACAGCGGACGGGTGGTCAACGGCGTGGGTGCCGACCCGGACATCGTGGTGGCTTCGGCCAAGGCCTACCTGAGCGCGTTGAACAAGTTGCACTCGAAGGGGGAACGGGTGGCAGCTCAGGGATAAGTCATTGAAAATCAATGACTTGGAGGTTTGATTCAAGTGATGGCTGAAATTGGACTGTTTTGACAGGGCTTTTTTCGGCCTTGTCGAGAAGTCTTTGGCAAGCTTTTGATATTGCTGCTTTTTTTCCGAGAGCCTATACTCCACTCCAGTGTGATCCTCGCCGCTGGAGTGGAGTGATGATGTCGTACCGTCCGAGCACCCGCAGGCCGCTGCAACTGCTGGCCTGCGCAGCCGTTGTCCTGTCGTTTGTGCTGTCCTCCGGCGCGGTACTGGCTTCGGGGAGCAAGCAGTCCAGCTCGGCCAAGCGGCCCGTGGCGGCCAAGGTGCCGGATCGCAAGGTGCACAAGCAGGCCGTGCAGCCCCAGCGCAAGAAGGCAGCGGTGGCCCAGGCGCCCGCAAACCGCACGGTCAAGGCGCGCAAGCAGCACATCCAGCGCACCTCGGCGCCCAGGCGCCTGTCGGTCGCCCAGCAGATGGGCCTGCGGGCCATGGACGATCCGCTGGACCTCAATTCCAGCGTCGCGCTGGTGGTGGACCAGAACACCGGCGAGGTCCTGTTCAGCAAGAACGATTCGGCGGTGCTGCCCATCGCCTCCCTGACCAAGCTCATGACCGGGCTGGTCGTCGCCGAGGCGGATCTGCCGATGGACGAGATGATCACCATCACGCGCGACGATGTCGACACCTACAAGGGGACGACGTCCAGGCTGGCCATCGGTGCCCGCCTGTCAAGGGGCGAGCTCATGCACCTGTCCCTGATGTCCAGCGAAAACCGGGCGGCTCATGCCCTGGGCCGGACCTTCCCCGGCGGCATGGAGCGGTTCGTCCAGCTCATGAACCTCAAGGCCCGCGAACTGGGCATGACCGACACCCACTATGTCGAGCCCACGGGCCTGCACAGCCGCAACAGGTCCAGCGCACGCGATCTGGCGACGCTGGTGAACGTGGCCTACGAGCACCCCATCCTGCGGGACCTGTCCACCTCGCTGAGCCATGAGGTGCATGTTGGCCGGCGCACCCTGACCTTCAACAACTCCAACCGTCTGGTCCGCAGTTCGGACTGGGACATCGGATTGCAGAAGACGGGTTTCATCTCGGAGGCAGGCCGTTGCCTCGTGATGCAGGCCAACGTGGCGGGGCGGCAACTGATCATGGTGTTCCTGGACGCCGCAGGCTCCATCAGCCGCGCCCAGGATGCCGAGCGGGTGCGCCGCTGGGTGGAGGCGCAATACGGTACGCTGCAAGAAGAGGTGCGCCCGCAGGGCTGAGGCCTCCCGCCTGGCCCAGGGGCACGGGGCGCGGGAGCGGATCTCCAGGCGCGGGTTTCTAGGCGCGGCTCTGCGGGCAGCCCAGCGCTGCGGAGATCTCGGCCGCCGTGGCCCGAAGTCTTGGCAGCCAGCTCTCGTCCAGCCGGTCGGCCGGTGCGGAGATCGACAGGCCGGCCACCAGCTTGTTCTGGTCGTCGTAGATGCCGGCCGCCATGCAGCGAACGCCCAGTTCGAGCTCTTCGTTGTCACGCGCGACGCCGGCCTGGCGGCACACGGTCAGCTCACGCTCCAGGGCGGGCAGCTGGGTCAGGCTGTTGCGGGTGTGGCCGGCCAGCCCCGTGCGGGCGGCGTAGGCCCGAACGCGCTGCGGGTCGTCGGCGGCCAGAAACAGCTTGCCGACCGAGGTCAGGTGCAGGGGCGCGCGTCCACCGATGGCCCTGACCACCTGCATGCCCGAGCGCTCGCTGTAGGCCCGCTCGACATACACGATCTCGTCACCCTGGCGCACGCTGAGGTTGACGGGCTGCTGGATCTGCTTGTGCAGCTCGCGCATGGGCTGCAGTGCCGCATCCCGGACGTTCAGGCGGGCCTTGACCAGGTTGCCCAGCTCCAGCAGCCGCATGCCCAGGCGGTAGCTGCCTGCCTCGGGACGGTCGACGAAGCGCCCGATGGTCAGGTCGTTGAGGATGCGGTGGGCGGTGGACGGGTGCAGCCCGGTCTTCTCGCTGATTTCCTTCAGGGTCACCGGCTCTTCCCGGGAAGCCAGCACTTCCAGCAGGTTGAACATGCGTTCGATGACCTGGACGGTCGGGGTGCTGGGGAGGGTATCGTTGCGTTTGCTCATGGACTCTCGGAATTTCACCCGCATTTTACGAGATGAAAAAAGAGCCCGCTGCCACGGCCCGACCGCGGCATTCAGGCCGGGTCCGCCAGTTCGGTCCAGGCCCCGTCGCGAAAGGCCTCGCACGGCCGGAACCCGGACTTGTAGCGCATCTTGCTGCTTTCGCGGATCCAGTAACCCAGGTACACGTGGGCCAGCCCGAGGGCGCGCGCCTGCCCGATCTGCCACAGGATGCTGTAGGTGCCGTAGCTGGCCCGTTCGTCGGGTTCGTAGAAGGTGTAGACAGCCGACAGGCCGTCGTTGAGGACATCGACGATCGAGACCATCTTCAGGCGGGGCGGCGCGCCGTCACGGCCCGGCTCTGAGAACTCCACCAGCCGGGAGTTGACCCGCGTCTGCAGGAGGAACTGGGTGTACTGGTCGATGCTGTCGTGGTCCATGCCACCGCCGGCATGCCGCCTGCCCTGGTATCGGAGGTAGAGCTCGTAGTGCTCGGGCACGAAGCACAGCTTGAGGACACGCACCTGCAGGTCGGCATGGCGCGCGAGGCAGCGCCGCTGGCTCCGGCTGGGGCGAAAGCGCTCGGCCAGCACCCGCAACGGCACACAGGCCTGGCAGCCGTCGCAATAGGGACGGTAGGTGAACATGCCGCTGCGCCGGAAGCCCAGGGCCACCAGGTCCGAGTAGGCATCGTTGTTGATGAGGTGGCTGGGGGTGGCCACCTGGGAGCGGGCCTGGCGGTGCGGCAGGTAGCTGCACGGGTAGGGAGCCGTGGCGTAGAACTGCAGGGCCTGCAGGGGCAGTTCCTTGGGGTGCGTCACGGGCTCGTTCTCGGCGGGTGGAGCAGGGTGTCCCAGTATACGGGGGCGAACCGCCAGCGCGGGGCCGGCAGCCGGATGGCCTGCTCGAGGTGGTGGCAGAAGCTGCGGCGGCTGATGGTGTGTGCGCCGAGCGAGCGAAGATGCGGGGTGTCCTGCTGGCAGTCGATCAGTTCGATGTGATGCGCCAGGCAGAAGGCGACCAGAGCGGCCAGGGCCAGCTTGGAGGCGTCGGGCTGCCGGCTGAACATCGACTCGCCGAAGACGGCCTGGCCGAGGTTGATGCAGTACAGGCCGCCGGCCAGTTCGCCATCGATCCAGCTTTCCACGCTGTGCGCAGCGCCGGCCCGGTGGAGGCGGATGTAGGCCTGCACCATCGACGGCACGATCCAGGTGCCGTCCTGGCCTTCGCGTGGCGTTTCGGCGCAGGCGCGGATCACGCGCTCGAAGTCGTGATCGAACCGGATTTCCAGGCGTTGCTGTTCCAGCAGCCGCCTGAGGGTCTTGCGCAGCGACCGGTGCAGGCGGAAGGAGCCGGGGTTCAGTACGGTGCGCGGGTCGGTGCTCCACCAAAGGACCGGTTGCCCCGAACTGAACCAGGGAAAGATGCCCCTGGCATAGGCCGAGAGCAGCGTCGGCACGTCGAGCACGCCGCCGGCGGCCAGCAGACCGGGTGCAGGATCGTTTTCACCCCACGCGGAGGAAACAGGCGGAAAGGGATCGCCCGGTTCGAGCCAGGGCAGGGCGTGGGAGGCTCGTGACGATGCCATGGCGACATTGTGCCTCGTGACGACGGGCAAAGGCGTCCTTGCGGAGGGCGGCGGCTTCAGTCGGACGGTGCCCGGCGCCGCTGCGACCACACCAGCCAGCCCAGTGCGGCAGTGCCCAGGCCCACGGCATCGGCAACCCAGTCCCAGACATCTCCCTGGCGCCATGTGGTCAGCGACTGGGCGACTTCAATGGCAACGCCCGCCAGCAGCAGGCCGGCGATCACCCGCAAGACATGCCGCGGGTGGGCGGCGAGGCCCCAGAGGCCCAGCCAGAAGAAGCCCAGGGCATGCTGGGCCTTGTCCCACACCTGGACGGCCTGCGGGGGGAGCTGTTCGCCTGGCAGCAGGGACAGGACGGTCACGAGCACCAGGCTGATCCAGAAAACGGCTCTTTTCATCGGTGAATCCGGCACCCCCACGGCAGTTGCAGTCTGCCTGAAGGTGCCGGATTCTACGTCCCGAGGTGTGGCGCCACCCGGCCGCCACAATCGGTGTCACTCGAAATGGATGCCGCCGGTCAGGGCGAGGGTGGTGGGGTAGACACCGCCGGAGGTGGGCACGGTGAAGTTGGCGCCGGTGGTCAGGCCGCCGACGGGGGGCAGTGCGGCGCCGCCGCCGGCAGCCTGGAAGGCGACCTCGGAGACCGGCGCGGAAGCCAGGGCCTCCTCGACGGTGCTGATGCCGCTGTTGCAGGCCTGGATGATCTGGAAGGAGCTCAGGGGCAGCGCGTAGGGGGTGGCCGCACCGTTGTTCAGCGGGGTGACCACGGACAGCAGCTGGATGTTGCAGGGTGCGACATCCGGGCCGGCATCGACGTCGTAGAAGCGGCCCAGGCGCAGCAGGACACCGAAGTTGTTGGTGCCGCTGTCCTGCCACTCGGGGTTGTTGTTGAAGGTGAAGTTGATGGTGGTCTGGCCGCTGAGCTGCAGGCCGGCGGTGTCGCCGCTGTTGCTGATGCTGCTCACGCCCGGAGCGAGCACGCTGATGCCGTTGTAGAGGGCGCTGGCGGGTGAGGGGGTCTGGTAGTAGGAGAAGAAGAAGCTGGTGGCGTCGGTGCCGCCGCTGCCGCTGCCGCACCAGGCCGGGTCGCCCGAGCAGCTGAAGCCGTCCTGGTCGCTGCCGCTGTAGGAGAAGTACGCGCCGCCCTCGTTGGTGAGGTTGCCGCCGGCAAAACCCGACGAGAAAGTCACGGTGCCACCACCGCCACCGCCGCCGCCGCCGCCACCGCCACCGCCACCGGGTGCGCCGGTGTCGTAGGTGGCCACCACCGTCGGGTTGACCGTGTTCAGGTTGCCCACCTCATCGCTGAAGGACGAAGCGGCCACCGTGACCTGGATCGTGCCGGCGGCCGCATCCGGGGGGGTGACCACCAGTGTGTAGACGGTGGGGCTGACGCGGGTCAGGGTACCCGCCGTGCCGCCCGTGACCAGGATGTCGTCGACCGTGAAGGTGCTGCCGACATCCTCGCTGAAGGTGAAGGTGAACGTCACCGGGCCATCGGCCGTGCCGGAGGCATCCGAGGTGATCAGCACCGTGGGCGGGAAAATGTCGGGGGCACCGGCGCTGCCGCCGCCGCAGGCGGCCAGCTGCACGGAGGCGGCCAGCGCCAGGCTGATGAGGGAGAGTTTGCGGGGCATCGTGATCATCTCTTCGTCTCCAGGTTGTCGTCAATGTGGGTCGGGCCGGGCGGTTGCCGTGGCCGTCTGATCAGGCCGCCGGGGTACGGCCTCCAGTGTCTGAAAGATATGAAAGCGCTTTCAAGAAATGGTAAGGGCGGCACACGGCTTTGGCAAGCGCGTGCGCCTCAGGCTTTCCCTAGGTGTGCGCCTGGCGGCATGCCATGCACGGCGGTCATGGCTGTGACCTGGCCTGGGCCAGCGCGCGGGGCGCCACCTCCAGCGTCTTGCCGTCGCTGAAGCGCACCGTGATGGGTGCCTGCCCCGCGTTGAAGGCCAGGTAGGTGCGGCGGCCGTCCGCCGTGCGGAACACGGAGTACAGCGGCGTGTTGGCGGTGACGCCGAAGTCGGGTGTGCCCATGGCCTGAAGGCTGAGCATGAAGTGCAGCGCATGCGTGCGAGAGTCACCCGCGTTCACCGAACCCCAGCGGTCCCAGCTCTTGAGCGCCTGCTCGGGATCGGCCAGCGCCAGGTATTTGGCGAAGATGTCCTGCCAGATGTCCTTGGGGGGCGCATTGCGCGGCTTCTTGCCGTACTTTTCGTAGGTCTCGCTCTCGGACACCAGGGCCTGGAGATTCTTCCTGACGAATGCCGGGTCGGTTCCGAGATACAGGTGCGCCGTGGTGATGGGCAGCAGGTTGATGCCCGTGATCTGGCGCGGCTCGTCGGTCCACCAGGTGTTGTGCATGTACTGGCCGCCGAACACCAGGCTGGCGTCGACGTTCTGGTACTCCGGCGCGAACACGAGCCCGTGGATGTTGAACCAGTAGTGGTTGATGGCCTGGATCTCGGTGGTGCGCAGGTAGATGCCCAGGTCGCGCAGCGCCTTGTTGCCGGTCACTTCGCCCCACAGGATCAGCGCTGACCAGGCATTGATGGCTTCCGACGACGACTCGTTGTTGTTCCCGAACTCGCCGACACCGATGCCGTTGGCCCAGCTGTGCGCTTCATAAGCGTCGAACGTCCGCAGGAATGGCGCATCGGCCCGGCCGCGTTCGGTGGTGGCGATGTCGGCCACCATCATGTCGATCATGCCGCCCCAGCGGTCCTTGGCGATCCAGGAGGGGTCGCGCAGCGCGATTTCGGCAGCGACCCGAATCCAGTAGCCGTACCAGAAGTGGCGATCGTTGATCTCGGAGACCGCGAAGAATTCGTCAGGGTAGATCGCCAGTGCGCCGATGGACTTGTCATAGTGGACGTAGTGCTCGCGGTCGCCGCCACCCAGCCATTCCTCGGCGCGTTTCTTGGCCAGCTCCAGCAGGCGGTCACGGCCTTCCAGGTCGCCCTGCTGCTCGAACACGTCGGCCAGTTTCATCGTGCGCTGCAGCCCCAGACCCTGCCAGTAGGCGCTGCGGCCGATCTGGAGCATCTCGCGGCGCGCGCTGCGCAGGTCTCGCGACATCACTTCCTTGAGTTCGGGCAGGAGCGGCGAGTCCTGGATGCCGGGCCAGAAGGGGACGAAGCCGTGGTAGGTGTAGCTGGTGCGGAACTGCGGCGCGGCCAGCAACCGCAGCTGGCCCCGAACGGTGTCGAAGGCCGGGCCCAGGCGGTCCTGGACCGAAGGGTTGTTGAACCAGTGATGGGGGTACAGGCCCAGCAGCGGGCCGTTGTCGGGGCCTTCCATGACCTTCGTGGTGGCCGTGAATGTGGTCTCGACCGTGCTGGCGGACTCGTCGTAGCGCCATTGCACCCGTGTCTGCTGGATGAAGGCATAGGCGTGACGGGTGAAGAGCGAGAGTGTCTCGGCCTTGTCGTCGGGCAGGGCGGCGGCCGACAGGTAACCCTTGCCCTCGGGCAGCCGGGCAATCCACTCCGTGGGCGAGGCCATCTCCCACCGGGCTCCGGTGGGGGCGAACAGGGCATAGTTCCTGCCGCCCACCTTCAGAGCCAGAACGCGCGCGTCGGCGCCCTCGTGCAGCCGCTCGCCCGCGACGGGCAGGCGCACGCGCGCGTCGCCCCGGCTGAGCTGGATGGAGGCGTACGGGTGACCGCGCGCGACCGTCACTCGCATGTCGTCGGCGTCGCGGGCCATGGTAATGTCGATCGACCAGTCATCGGCCTTGGCCAGGCGCGCGGGGCCAGGCTCGAACGCGACCGGCGAGATCACCAGGGGGTCCTTGTGCGGGTAGCGGATCTCCACGTCGCGCCGCCACGTGGGCACGACCTCTTTGGTCGGCAGGGCAAACTCCAGCCCCGCCGGCGTCGTCCTGACGGTGATGGGCTGGACGAAGATCGCCTCCGGCTTGGCGGCGAAGGCCAGGGTCGAGTACCACTGGTTGGTCGGTGCCGCCCGTCTGAGCATCTCCTCTGTCCGGTGCGGCGCAGGGGGCATCGGTTTGTCGTTGCCCTTGGGCGAAAGGAAGTAGGTGCCGGCGCCGACCTGGACGGGCTGGGCCATGGCAGACAGTGTCAGGGAGAGACCGGCCAGGAGGGCCAGGAATGGGCGGAAAAGCGACTTCGGCATAGCGGTTCCCATGGCTCGAGCAGGATCACCGGAGTTTTCCTTGAAAGCGCTTTCATATCAAGTCCACGTTTTCCCCAATCGGGACTTCCCGGTCCGCGGGTAAACCCCAGCCCCTGTCCGTTGACGCTGACGGGCCTGTCCCGGTATGCTGTGAAAGCGCTTTCATGGTGTCCGCAAGCCGGCCTGCCCAACAGGTTGGCCGGACGGACGCCAGGGCGCACAACGCACAGAAACCGATTTTGAGAGACGCCCATGTCCCACGTCCCTTCCTGTTCCGTGAGCCCCGCGCCGGTCATGGCCGCGCGACCCGTCCGTTTCGGGCTGCTGCGCAGTGCCGTCGTGCTGTCGGCTGCCCTGTCGGCGGCCGGCACCAGCCAGGCCATCGACTTCGGTCCGTTCAGCCTCACCGGTTTTGCCAAGGCCGAGGCTGGTGTGGGCAGCAACGTCTGCGAAGACTGCCAGTTGCGGGCCGATGAGGACCGCCAGCGCGTGTGGGCGGATGACCTGGCACTGGGCAGGACCTACGGCACCGAGTTCACCTACGGCTGGCAGTTCCAGCCCACCCTCAGCGCCAACTTCGACCTCGGCGGCGGGTTCAAGCTCACCGGCGCGCTCAGCCAGCGCTTCCGCGATGGTTACAAGGATTTCCCCGGCTTCTGGTATGACCGCAGCATCACCGTCAAGCACGAGGACTATGGTGCCCTTCAGGCGGGAGCCTTCGTGCTGCGCACCTGGGGTTTCGCCGATTTCCCCTACGGCACCGACATCGGCATGTCGCCCATCTTCAGCGACAGCGGAGCCGGCTATGGTCTGGCCACCAAGGCCATCCGCTACACCTCGCGGGTGTTCGATTTTGCCGAGGGCGATCTGGTGCTGGAGTTCACCTGGGACCAGGGCAACACCGACTTCAAGATCAACGAGCCGCGCCTGCTGGAGTACTGGGTTCACTACGGCCGGGGTGACCTGAGGCTGGATCTGATGATCCAGGACAGCAAGAACGGACGTCCGACGTCGTTCACGAAGGGGCCGTTCACCTCGCTCACGCCTTTCGCGGCGGACGACCCGCTGCTGGGTGAGTCCAGCCAGGGCGTGGTCCTGCTGCTGGGCAAGTACCGGCTCAATCCGAAGTACGAGGTCTCCGGCGGTGTACGCTGGAACCGCTGGAGCGGTGCCTACGCGGTCAACACCGGGGGCGACCAGTGGAATGCGATGTGGAACGTCGACTGGGGTGGCTTCGATGCCGACGGCGTGCCCAACCCCGGTTACTCGGCGCGCAGCACCGACCTGATGTTCGGCGTGCGCCGTTTCGACGGCCAGTGGACGAGCCACATCGGGGTCGCCCACCTGGGCAAGGCGAGCACCCGCAACCCCAGCGAGCGCGGCCAGAGCAATTCCGCCTGGTTCGGCAGCATCGGCACCAGCTACGACTTTCGCAACGGACTGCAGCTGTACGCGTCCGTCAATGCGGTGATTTACGACCGCCTGGGCCTGGCACCACTGTCCATGCCCAGCCACAACGCGTTCTCCAACGTCGATTCCCGGGTGGCCAGAAAGGGCAACTGGGTCACGGTGGGCGCCGTCTACAACTTCTGATGCCGAGGACTACCGTGATGTGCAACTGGTTCCATGCCGCCCGTTCCACCGGGCGCCGCGTCTTTGCCGCGGCCACCGCGGCCGTGCTGGCCGTTTCCCTGGTCGCCTGTGGCGGAGGCGGCACGCTGCCCGAGGCCGTGTCCACCCTGGACAGGCGCGCCCTGCCGGCGGACTTCACGACCCGCATGGCGGTGAACTATTCGCCGTTCCGCGAGGCCACCAACGTGGGTGAACTGGGGGTCGAGGTGTTCACACGCGCCGAGATCGAGCAGGACCTGCGGCTGGTGGAGGCCGCAGGCTTCGGGATCATCCGGCTGTTCAGCAGCCGGGCGTTCGGTGACCTTGTCCTCAGCGTCATTCGGGAGGAAGGGCTGGATCTCAAGGTGATGCTGGGCGCCTTCGTCGACAACCCTGCCGTCCGCAGCACCGCCGAAGCGGACAACCAGGCCGAACTCGCCGAGACCGTCCGACTGGCCAACCTGTACAGCGACATCGTCAGCGCGGTGAGCGTCGGCAACGAGACGATGGTGTACTGGTCGACCCTGGCCATACCCCCCGAGACCATGGCCCGCTACATCAGCCAGGTGCGCGCGGCCGTGCCGCAGCCGGTGACCACGAACGACAACTGGGCATTCTGGGCCGCCGCACCGAACAACGTGCTGAGCCTGGTGGATTTCGCTGCCGTGCACACCTACCCGCTGCTGGACACGTTCTATGACCGCTCGCTTTGGGACTGGCGCCAGAAGACCGTGCCCGAAGACCAGCGCGCGGATGCCATGATGGACGCGGCGATCGAGGAAGCCAAGGTGCAGGTCGGGCAGGCGCGCGCCTACCTCGACCGGGCCGGCCTGGACGAGTTGCCGATGATCGTGGGAGAGACGGGCTGGACAGCGGTCGACACCCCCGGCGGCCCGACCCTGCAGCTTCGGGCCGGTCGGGTCAACCAGAAGATGTATTTCGACCGTCTCCAGGCTTGGGTGGCCGAGGGCCGGACGGGAAGCGGGCCGGTTGCGATCTTCTACTTCCAGGCGTTCGACGAACAGTGGAAGCAGGGCGACGACGGCTGGGGCCTGTTCAACAGGGACAGGCAGGCACGCTACGTGCTGCACGGGGGCGGCAGCTGCCCGGCTGGCTTCACGTCCGGCTGCGAGGCGTTGCCCAGCACCGACAACGTGGCCCAGATGTGGACGCCTCCGGTGCCGGGGGATCCGGTGACCACACCCACCTTCGAGCTCTTCGGGGACACCCTGGCCTCCGGTATCCGGTTCGATGCCTTCGATGGCTCGACCGCCGTTGCCTCGAGCGTGGCCGACCCCGCGCCCGGTGAAGGTGCGCAGAGCCTGCGCATCACCCCCACGCCGGCGAGCTATGGCTGGGGCCTGGTGTTCAGTTCGCCCGGGTTCGAGGCCGATCCGTCGACGCCCCGTACGACCACCAACCTGGAGCAGTTTGCTTCCGGAGCGCTGACCTTCTGGGTCAGGACGGATGGTTATCCCGGTCGCATCCGCGTCGGCATCAGCACCGACGACGACGACCGCGACGGCCAGTCGGCGGCGGTGGTTCTGCAGAACGGGCAGTACGGCTACTGCAACACCAACGCATGGTGCCAGGTCACGATTCCGCTGTCGGCCTTCGTGGCGGCCAATCCGCTGCTCGAACTCGATGTGGTGTTCAACAAGTTCGTGATCTCGGACATCTTCGTCGAGAACGGCAAGCCGTCGGGCACCACAGGCCTGCCCCCGATCTTCGTGGACGGCGTCCGCTGGGTCCGGTGAGCCGGTGAAAGCGCGCTGGATACTCAGCGCCCGCGACAGTGGTGCCTGGCTGACGGAGCAGCCGGCTCCGCTGCCGACGGACGTCCAGGGGCCCGAGGCCGGCCATGCCGGCGGTGCGTCCGCCCTGTGGGTCGACACGTCCCGGCGCTTCCAGGCCATCGAAGGCTTCGGCGGCGCGTTCACCGAGGCGGCTGCGGTGACCTGGCTGGCACTGCCGCCCGAGGCACGGGCGCAGTTCCTTGCCGACTGCTTCGACCCCGTGCGCGGTCATGGCTACACGCTCGGGCGGGTGCACATGAACTCCTGTGATTTCTCGCTCGGCAACTACGCCCACGTCGAACAGCCCGGCGACTTCGGCCTGGCCGGCTTCAGCATCGCTCGCGACCGCCAGGCCCTGCTGCCTTTCATCCAGGCGGCGCTGCAGGTGGCCGGCCGGCCTGTCCGTCTGCTCGTCTCCCCCTGGAGCCCGCCGGCCTGGATGAAGACCAACGGCGAGATGAACCACGGCGGACGCCTGAAGCCCGAATGCCGCGCCGCCTGGGCGCAATGCTATGTGCGCTTCATCCGGGCCTACGAGGCCGAAGGCGTGCCGGTGTGGGCCGTGTCGGTCCAGAACGAGCCGATGGCGCGCCAGCGTTGGGACTCGTGCCTCTACAGCGCAGAAGAAGAGAGGGATTTCGTGCGTGACCATCTGGGTCCGGCCCTGCATGAGGCGGGCCTGGGTCATGTGAAGATCGTCATATGGGACCACAACCGCGACCTGATGGTGGAGCGGGCGAGCGTCGTGTACGGCGACCCCGATGCGGCCAGGTACGTCTGGGGAACCGGTTTCCACTGGTACGGGAACGAGCACTTCGACCACGTGCAGCTGGTCCATGACGCCTGGCCCGACAAGGCGCTGCTCTTCACCGAAGGCTGCCAGGAGGGTGGACCTCACATCGGCTCCTGGGAGGTCGGCGAACGCTATGCCCGTTCCATCATCAACGACCTCAACCGGTGGACCGTGGGCTGGATCGACTGGAACCTTCTGCTTGACGAGCAGGGCGGCCCCAACCATGTCGGCAACTTCTGCAGCGCGCCCGTCCTGGCCGACCGGGGCAGCGGAAGGCTGATGCACCAGAGTGCGCATGCGGTGCTGGGCCACTTTGCCCGCTTCGTCCGTCCGGGTGCGCGGCGGGTCCTGTGCGCCTCACCGCGTGCCGAGGTCGAAGCCACTGCCTTCGTGCACCCTGAAGGCGACACGGCAGTCGTCGCCGCCAACAGGCATGGTCACGGCGTGGCCATGCGCCTTGTCATTGACCGGATGTCGTGGGCGGTCGACCTGCCCGCGCATTCCATCTCGACATTTGTCATCTCCGAATGAACCATCTTCAAGCTTCGGGCCGTTTCGTCGAGGACGACGGCGAGACCTGGTACTGCATCGATCGCTGCGATCGCCTGCCTCCGTTCTTCGTCGCACTGGCCAGCGACAGCGACGTGTGGGCCTTTGTCTCGACCGCCGGCTCGCTGGCGGCCGGTCGCCGCGACGCCGAGGGGTCCTTCTTTCCCTACGAAACCGTCGACCGCATACACCGCCGGTGGGAGCACGCCGGTCCGCGCACCTGGATTCGCATCGTCGAGAGCCAGGGCGGTGCACGCCTGTGGCTTCCCTTTGCCCCCCGCGCGCTCCAGCCAGCCGGTGGCGGGGAACGCTCTGTTTGGAAGAACGTGGCCGGCACGCGTCTGCGCCTGAGGGAAGTGAGCCCGTGCGGCACGCTGGTGTTCGAGCATGAATGGTCGTCGGCCGCTGCGCTTGGGCTGGTCCGGCGCGCCCGGCTCAGCGCGCTCGGCGATGTGCCGCGCGCCGTGCAGGTTCTCGACGGTGTGCTCGACCTGGTGCCGCCTGGCGTCAGCGTGCTGCAGGCCGCCACGATGAGCTGCCTGACCGATGCCTACAAATGGAACGAGGCGCACGCCGGCGGGCGTCTGGGCCTGTTCACGCTTTGCGCCCGCATTTCCGACCGGGCCGAACCGGCCGAATCCTTCGAGGCGCTGGCCGTGTGGCGCCAGGGGCCGGTTCGCCTTCAGGCACCGGACGCGAGCCCGATGGCCGCGACGACGCTGCTGTCCGATGCACAGGTCGAGCGCTTCTGTCGCGAGGGCCGGGTGGAGCCCGAAACCCTCACGCGCGGGCGCAAGGGGGCCTTCCTGGTGGCCTTCGACGCGGTCGTGGACCGCTGCGGTGTCCAGTGGCACCAGATCATGGACGGACCGCTGTCCCAGGTGCGTGTGCACGCGCTCGCCCGGCAGCTGGGGGACGGCGGCGGCACGGCGGCGGACATCGCCGCGCAGGTTGCGGCCAACACCGCGGGGCTGCATGCACTCCTGGCCGAGGCCGACGCGCACCAGCGCTCGGCCGACCCGATGGCGGCGGCACACCACCAGGCCAACGTCCTGTTCAACGTCATGCGCGGTGGCGTGTTTGTCGACGGCACACGCGTTCGGCGCGACGACGTGCTGGCGGCCTTGCGCAAGCGCCATCGGCCGATGGCGCAGCGGCTCGAGGCGGATGTGGCCGCCTGGCCCGAGGTCATGGAGCGGGACGAGGCCATTGCTGCCGCCCGCTATGCCGCAGGCGCACAGGGCGAGAGGCTGCTGCTGACCTATCTGCCGCTGACGTTCAGTCGCCGCCACGGCGATCCGAGCCGGCCCTGGAACCGTTTCTCGATCCGCGTCCGGGATGCCGACGGCCGGCGCGTGCTTCACCACGAAGGCAACTGGCGCGACATCTTCCAGAACTGGGAGGCGCTGGCGGCCAGCGCGCCAGGCTGGCTGGGCTCGATGATCGCCTGTTTCCTGGGCGCGATGACGCCCGACGGACACAATCCGTACCGCATCGGCAGCGATGGTGTCGACTGGGAGGTGCTGGAGCCGGATGACCCATGGAGCCACATCGGCTACTGGGGTGACCACCAGGTGGTCTACCTGTTGAGACTGCTGGAGGCCGTGCAGGCCAACGACCCGGCCTTGCTGGCCGGCTGGTGGAACCGTCCGATGTTCAGTTTTTCCGATGTGCCCTACCGCATCCGTCCGCACGCGGAGCAGGTGGCCGACCCCAAGCACACGATCCGCTTTGACGACCAAGCCCACGCGGCCGCGATGGAGCGTGCCGCCTCGCTCGGCAGCGACGGCCGGCTGGTCTGCGACGACACGGGGCATCCGGTGCTGGCCACGCTGGCCGAGAAGCTGGCGACCATCCTGCTGGCCAAGGCCGGTACGCTGGTGCCTGGCGGCGGGCTTTGGCTGAACACGCAGCGCCCGGAGTGGAACGACGCCAACAACGCGCTCGTGGGCAACGGGCTCTCGGTGGTGACGCTGGCGCACCTGAGGCGATTCCTCGCCTTCGTGGCCGCTCTGCCCGGCGCCCATCGGCCCTTCACGGCGCCGGTGGCATTGATCGCCGCGCTCGAGGGGTTGCGCGTGCTGGCCCGGACAACGCCTGCCGCCGCGGTCCATGATGCCGCCGCCCGGCGACGCTTCCTCGACGCGGCCGGTGCGCTGCTGGACGAGTGGCGGGCCTTCGCCTACCAGGGCGCTGCAGGGCGCAACCTGGGCGAAGCGCCCGAAGGACTGCTGCCCGGCGCGGCGCTGGCACTGCTGCCGCTGGTCGATGCCACGCTGGCCGCCCAGCGCCGGTCCGATGGCCTGTTCCACGCCTACAACCTGCTTCGCTTCACCGATGGGGCCATCGAAGTGGAGGCGCTGTACCCCATGCTCGAGGGTCAGGTGGCGGTGCTCTCCAGTGGCCTTCTGGACGCTTCGCAGCGTGTGGCCCTGCTCGATGCCCTGTTCGCCAGCCCGCTGTATGACGCACGGCGCCGCAGTTTCGTGCTTTACCCGGACCGTGAGCTGCCTGGCTTCCTCGACCGCAACCGGCTCGACGCCGAGGCCCTGGCGCTGCCGGCCGTTTCTGCGGCGATCGAGCAGGGCCGCACCGACCTGTTGCAGACCCAGGTCGACGGCACGGTGCGCTTTGCGCCGGGGCTCGCGAACCGGCGCGCGCTCGAGGACGCGCTGGCCCGAGGTGCGCCGTTGGGCGTCGACACCGCCCCGCTGGTGCAGGCCTACGAACGGCTTCTGGGCCACCATGCCTTCACCGGCCGTTCGGGGACGATGTTCGCCTACGAGGGCCTGGGCTGCATCTACTGGCACATG
>SBFS01000090.1 GCA_006227825.1 Burkholderiales bacterium
TGTTCGACAAGATCAACTTCCTGATGGACGCCACCGTCGGCTTCATCAACATCAACCAGAACAAGATCATCAAGATCTTCTCGGTGGCCAGCGTCTCCCTGCTGCCCCCGACGCTGGTGGCCAGCAGCTACGGCATGAACTTCGATTTCATGCCCGAGCTCGGCTGGAAGCTGGGCTATCCGCTGGCGATCGCGCTGATGGTGCTGTCGGCGGTGGTGCCGATGTGGTACTTCAGGCGCCGGGGCTGGCTGAAGTAGCGGACTCAGTTCTCGAACAGGGCTTCGATGATGGCGCCACTGTAGCGGCTGGCCACCTCGCGCAGGAAGCGCGGGAAATCG
This sequence comes from Burkholderiales bacterium, assembly GCA_006227825.1. Lineage (GTDB taxonomy): Bacteria > Pseudomonadota > Gammaproteobacteria > Burkholderiales > Burkholderiaceae_C > Hydrogenophaga. The sequence continues at coordinate 339 of SBFS01000090.1, forward strand.
ACATGCGCCAGGTCGTCGGCGCGGTCGGAGATGGTGCGCACCACGGCCAGGGGCATGCCGAAGTCGTGGCAGACCTGCGCGAAGGCGGCGCCCTCCATCTCGACCGCCAGCGCATCGGGCAGTTCGCGCTGCAGGGCCTGGCTCTCGCCGGTGGTGGCCACGAACCGGTCGCCGCTGAGCAGCAGCCCCTGGTGCAGGCGCGGCGCCTGCAGCCCGAAAGCATGCACCACGGCAGGGTCCAGATGCTGTGGCAGGGTGTGCAGCATGCGCTCGCAGGCCAGTTCCAGGGCGTCCGCCAGCCCCGGGTCGGCATCGAAGCGGGCGCGGCCGTAACCCGGGACCTCGTGGCGCGGGAAGATCGGCGAGGCATCCATGTCGTGCTGGAGGAAGGCGCGCGCCAGCACCACGTCGCCGACCTTCACACCCGGTCCGAGGCCGCCGGCCACCCCGGTGAAGACGATGCGCCCGACCCCGAAACTGCGGATGAGCAAGGTGGCGGTGGTGGCCGCCGCCACCTTGCCGATGCCGCTGAGCACCGCCACCACGTCCTGCCCGTGCAGATGGCCGACCCAGAATTCACGGCCACCGACGACCTGGCGGTGCTCGTCGGGCATCAGCGCCAGCACACTGGCCAGCTCGTCGTGCAGGGCAGCGACAATGGCGGTGCGCGTCACGTGCGGTCCCGAAGCTCGCGGCGCAGGATCTTGCCGACCGGGGTCTTGGGCAGCTCGGCGCGGAACTCGACCACCTTGGGCTGCTTGTAGCCGGTGAGGTTTTCCTTGCAGTAGTCACGCACCTGCGCCTCGGTCAGGCCGGGGTCTTTCCTGACGATGACCAGCTTGACCGCCTCGCCCGACTTCTCGTCGGGCACACCGACCACCGCACACTCCATGACGCCGGGCATCTGGGCCACCACGTCCTCGACCTCGTTGGGGTAGACGTTGAAACCGCTGACCAGCACCATGTCCTTCTTGCGGTCGACGATCCTGAAGTAACCGCGCTCGTCCATCACGCCCACGTCACCGGTCCTGAAGAAGCCGTCGGCGGTCATGACCTTGGCGGTTTCGTCCGGGCGCTGCCAGTAGCCGGCCATGACCTGCGGACCCCTGATGGCGATCTCGCCGGGCTGGCCCTGAGGCACCTCCCTGCCTTCTTCGTCCACACACTTCATCCAGGTGTTGGGCAGGGGGACACCGATGGTGCCGCTGAATTCGGTCGCCGTCACCGGGTTGCAGCTCGCCGAGGGACTGGTCTCGGACAGTCCGTAGCCTTCGCAGACGGGGCAGCCGGTCTTCTCCAGCCACAGCCTGGCCACGGCGCTCTGCACCGCCATGCCGCCGCCGACGGAAACCTTGAGGTTCCCCCAGTTGACGGCGTTGAAGTCCGGGTGGTTGGCCAGGCCGTTGAACAGGGTGTTGACCGCCGGGAAGCTGTGGAAGGTGTGCCGGCTGAGCTCCTTGAGCACGGCCGGCAGGTCGCGCGGGTTGGGAATGAGGATCGTCTTTCCCCCGGTGCGCAGGCCCAGGATCATGTTCACCGTGAAGGCGAAGATGTGGTAGAGCGGCAGGGCGCAAACACTGGTGGGCTGCTGACCGGCCGGGATCTGCTTCATGACCGGCTCGTTCCAGGCCTCCGACTGCAGGGCGTTGGCGATCACGTTGCGGTGCAGAAGCACCGCCCCCTTGGAGACGCCGGTGGTGCCGCCGGTGTACTGCAGCACGGCCACGTCGTCCGGCTTGAGCCCGGGACGCTTGATGGTGCCCCGGGTGCCGCGCGCGACGGCCTCGTTGAAGCGCACCGCCTGCGGCAGGCTGAAGGCGGGCACCATCTTCCTGACGTGTCGCACCACGTGGTTGACGATGCTGCCCTTGAGCAGGCCCAGCAGGTCACCCATGGCCGCCAGCACCACGTGTCTGACCGGGGTCTGGCCGATGCACTGCTGCAGGGTGTGGGCGAAGTTCTCGATGATGACGATGGTTTTGGCGCCCGAGTCCCTGAGCTGGTGCTCCAGTTCGCGCGCGGTGTAGAGCGGGTTGACGTTGACCACCACATAGCCGGCACGCAGGATGCCGGCCACGGCCACCGGATACTGCGGCACGTTGGGCATCATGATGGCGACACGGTCCCCCTTGGCCAGTCCCAGGCCCTGGAGGTAGGCCGCAAAGGCCTGCGACAGGCTGTCGACCTGGGCGTAGCTCAGTTCCTTGCCCATGAAGCTGTAGGCGGGCAGCCGGGCGTGCTTCTGGAAACTCTCTTCCATCAGGTGAACCAGCGAGGGATACTGGTCCACATCGATGTCGGCGGGCACGCCGGGCGGATAGGCGCCCAGCCAGGGGCGGTCGGCCGTTGCAGCGGTCATTCGGATCTCCGGTGGTCTTGTCGGTGCCGCCCCGCAGGACGGCAACCCGACATTCTGGACCTCCCTGCGCGGGCAGGGGATCGAGTCTTACCCTGACTCGAAACTGACTGCGCCGGCCAGATGCCCGCACGACAGGGCATCGGCGCTACAGAAAAGCATGCATGGGCGCGTGGAGGGCGGATGTGGCCACCCCGGGCCCGGCACAGCCGGACCCTCAGCCCTTGACCCTCAGCCCTTGAGCGCCACCAGGACCTCGTCGAGCATCTTCTTGGCGTCGCCGAACAGCATGCGGTTGTTGTCCTTGTAGAAGAGCGGGTTGTCGACCCCCGCGTAGCCGCTGGCCATGGACCGCTTCATGACGATGCTGGTGCGCGCCTTCCAGACCTCCAGCACCGGCATGCCGGCGATCGGGCTGGTCGGGTCGTCCTGCGCCGCCGGGTTGACGATGTCGTTGGCGCCGATGACCATGGCCACGTCGGTGTCCGGGAAGTCGTCGTTGATCTCGTCCATCTCCAGCACGATGTCGTA
>SBFS01000269.1 GCA_006227825.1 Burkholderiales bacterium
GCCGGCCTGCAGTGCAGCGGCACGCCGACCCATGACATCTACCGGGATCTGTGCCGCGACACGATGCTGTTTTTCGACAACCGGGTCCAGGGCAAGGACGTCATCTCCGATCCGGCGCTCGATGCCAAACTGGCCAGGCTGCGCCAGGGTCATCCCCTTCGGCTGGTCTTCGGCGGCCGGCTGATCGCGATGAAGGGGGTGCTGGAGCTTCCGCGCGTTGCGGCAGAGCTTGCCCGCGCAGGTGTCTCCTTCACCTTCGACATCTTCGGATCGGGCCCCCTGCTCGGTGCGCTCGAGGAACGCATACGCGCGGCGGGGCTGCAGGACCGCATGCAGTTGCGAGGCGTCCTCGACTTCGACAGCGGGTGGGTGCCCTGGCTGCGGGACAACGCCGACCTTTTCATCTGCTGCCATCCCCAGGGCGATCCGTCGAGCACCTACCCGGAGGTGATGTCCTGTGGGGTACCCATCGCCGGCTATGACAACGAAGCCTTCCGTGGCGTCGTCCGGGAGTCGGGCAGCGGCTGGCTGGCTCCCGCGCGCGATGCCGCTGCGCTGGCCCGGGTGGTGGCCCGGCTCGACACCGATCGCGGCGCGATCGCCGAGGCCACCCGGCGGGCGCGGGATTTCGCCCGGATGCATGCCTTCGAGCCGACCTTCGCCCGCCGTTCGGCGCACATCATCCGCAACAGCCGCCTGCCGGACGCACTCAGGACCGAAGCCATGGCCCGCCTCGCGGCCACAGGGCACGCGACCTGATGCCGATGAAACGCCAGGGGCTTGCGGTCACCGCGCCCGCCCGTCGGGGGTGACCGCCAACGGCAGGATCGCACCCCGGGACCGGGTTGGCGGAACCGACAGCAAGCCGGCCCACAGCTCCTCGACCTGTCCCGCGATGCGCTGCCAGTCCTGCGAAGCCACGCGCCGGCGGGCGCGCTCACCGGCCATGCGCAGCGCACCCATCCGACCGGCCAGGCCAGCGGCCTGTTCGAGATAGAGGTCCTCACGCCCGGCCCTGGCCAACCAGCCGTCCTCACCTGGGGTGACCCATTCGCCTGCTGCCGCGACATCGAAGGCCAGCACCGGCAAACCGCTGGCCATGGCCTCCAGCGTCACGTTGCCGAAGGTCTCCGTGAGGCTCGGAAACAGCAGCAGGTCCGCGCTGGCATAGCAGGCGGCCAGCTCGGTGTGGCTGCACTGCCCCATGAAGACGGCCTGGGGACAGCGCCGCTGCAGCACCGGGCGCATGGGTCCGTCACCGGCAAACACCAGCCGCGTGTCCGGGCTGGCCTGCCGCATGACTTCAAAGGCCCGCACCACCAGGTCCAGGTTCTTCTCGGCCGCCAGACGGCCCACCGACAGCAGGACGGTGTCGCCCTCGCCCGCGCCCCAGCGCCGGCGCAGCGATTCGTCGCGCCGGTCAGGATGAAACAGGCGCATGTCGATGCCGCGACCCACGATGCGGACCCGCTCGAAACCCTGGTTGATCAGTTCGGCGGCCAGAGCCCGTGTGGGCACCATGGTGAAGCCGGTCTGGTTGTGAAACCGGCGCAGGTAGGCGGCTATGGGCTTCTTCAGCCAACCCAGTCCGTAGTGGGCACTGTAGCTGTGGAAGTTGGTCCGGAAGTCCGAACTGACTGGCAGGCGAAGGCGCCTGGCCGCCTGCAGGGCCGACCACCCCAGCGGCCCCTCGGTCGCGATGTGCACCAGGTCCGGACGCCGCTGGGCCCACGATTGCTCCAGCGCACGGCGGGCCGGCAGGCCCAGCTTGAGCTGGGGGTAGCGGGGAATCGGCATGCCCCGCATGAGCTTGTGCTCCACACCGCTGGACGAAGCCTCGCTGTCACCGGGGATCTGTCGCGGCCTGACCAGTTGCACGCGGTGCCCGCGTTCGCACAGAGTCTGGACCAGGCGCTCCAGCGTGAGTGCCACACCGTTGACTTCGGGCGGCCAGGTCTCGGTCACCACCGCCAGCTTCAGGCGGGGCTGATGAACCGGCATGTCCTGCAGCAGCAGGTCGGGGCAAGCGTCGTGTTGCATGCGCCCAGTCTCGTGGCCCACCGCAACAGTCTGATGACAAACGCCCGGGCCGGCGTGTCAGCCACATGGCCAGGCGATGACCGGTTGCGTCTGTCACGCGTGTTTCATGCGTTCGCCGCAAGATGCGCTCGGGTTGGACTGCCAGCCTCCATCCGTTGAAACGACCAGGAGATGATGTGAACCGCTTCTTCCAGGAACTCGCCACCCAGCGCTGGGACGATCACCGTTACTACCACCACAGCCGCATCAACCAGGCGCTGCACCTGGTCAGTGCCATCAGCTTTGTCGTCGCCTACGCCTGGCTGCTGGTGGACCCCGTGGTCTCGGCCCTGATCGCATGGCTGGTCTCGATGACCTCCCGCCAGGCAGGTCATTTCTTCTTCGAGCCCAAGGGCTATGACGTGATCAACCAGGCCACCCATGAGCACAAGGAGGCGATCAAGGTCGGCTACAACCTGCAGCGCAAGGTGGTGCTGATGGCCCTGTGGGCCATGGTGCCGCTGGTCATTGCCGTTTGGCCAGGCGCCTTCGGCCTGGTGGAGGCGCATGCGGACTTCGATGCCTACATCCGTCAGGTCGGTGCCGCCTGGCTGCTGCTGGGCATCGGAGGCCTGCTGTTCCGGGTCGTGCAGCTCTGGTTCCTCAAGGACCTGCGCACCGGCCTGGTGTGGGCGACCAAGATCATCACCGACCCGTTCCACGATATTGCCCTGTACCACAAGGCTCCCCTGCACCTGCTGCGCGGCGAGTGGCTGGACCCGGGCCACGGCAGGGTCCGTTGACCGGCCCTGCCGCCACCCGCAAGGCCTCAGAGGCCGAAGCGGGCGGTCAGCAGTTCGCGCAGCACGCGGCGCCGGATCCAGCGGTCGCTCAGCCCCGCCGGAGACACCCACCACCGGTGCCTGCGCATGTCACGGCCGGCCCTGACAAAGCGCTCGAGCACCTCATCGAACTCGGCGTCGCTCATGTGCAGACCGAAAATCAGCCGTCCGGTGCCCACCCAGCTCAGGGCCACGCCATGCCAGCGCAGGTAGTACTGCAGCATCCAGTTGTAGCGGGATGGCTCGGTGTAGTCGATGGTCCAGATGCTCTGCAAGTGAGCAGCCCGGATGGGCAGCGCCTCTCGCTCCATGGTCTGGTTGAACAGGCGGGCGCGCGCGCCCCAGCGCTCGTCCTGTCCCTCGTAGGCCGCACGCACATCCGGGTCGTCCAGGCGCCTGAGAAATGCGGACATGCCGGCCATCACGTAGGGATGGGCATTGAAGGTGCCGCGCGCCAGACACAGGTCGGCCGGCCGGTCGTCGCGAAAGCGGCGCATCAGGTCTTGCCGGCCACAGAGGACACCCACCGGATAGCCGCCGGCCAGTGTCTTGCCGTAGGTCACCAGGTCGGCCTTGACCCCGAAGTACGCCTGCGCACCGCCGGGCGCCAGCCTGAAGCCCAGAAACACCTCGTCCATGATCAGCACGATGCCGCGTTCGGTGCACACCTGGCGCAGGCGCTGCAGCCAGTCGGTGTAGGCCTGCCGGTCGAAACCGGCACGGCGGCTGCTGTCGACCAGTCCGGAGTCGGCGGGGGCGTTGCGGTTCGGATGCAGGGCCTGCAACGGATTGACCAGCACGCAGGCGATGTCGCGTCGGCGCCGCAACACCTCCAGGCTGCGCTCGCTCATGTCGGCCAGGGTGTAGGTCTCCCGCGGCGGCATCGGATTGCCCGGCCCGGGCTGCACGTCGTCCCACCAGCCGTGGTAGGCGCCACAGAAGCGGACCAGGTGGCGGCGTCGGGTGTGGTAGCGGGCCAGCCGGACAGCCTGCATGACCGCCTCGGTGCCCGACATGTGAAAGGACACTTCGTCCTGCCCCGAGATCGCCTGCAGCCGTGTCACGTTGTCGGCCACGCAGGGGTGGTAGGCCCCCAGCACCGGGCCGAGCCTTTCGGCCACCTGCAGTCCCTCGGCCATGCAGGCCTTGTAGAAATCCACGCCCAGCACGTTGACCCCGTACGAACCGGTCAGGTCGATGAACCGGTTGCCGTCCATATCGGTGAGCGAGTGGCCCTCGGCCGACGCCACGAATGCACCCACGGGCAGATGCTGCCTGACCAGGGGAGCGAACTGGAAGGGCACGCGGTAGGCACTGGTGAGCTGCAGATCGGCCAGCCCGTCACGGGCCTGGCGGGTCAATGCGAGCGAGCGGGCATAGCGCGTGGAGAAGCCGGCCGAGAGCGCTTCGAAGGCTTCCCTGCGCCTGCGTGCCAGGTCCGCGTCCGCTCCGTCGCAGTCGAAGAACGCGGTTTCGTCGTAATGGTAGGCGGGCAACCAGCGCGCCAGACGCTTGGCCATGCGCGAATGGCCGGCCAGCGAACGGTGCTTGGCGCGCGAAAGCGCCAGCCGCTGCGACAGCATGGGCCAGCTCAGGGCCAACGCTCCCAGGGGCAGGGCATAGGGCAGAACGGACATGGTGCTTGACTCCCGCGGAACAACCGCCCTGACCTTGTATGGCATGCAGGTGACACCCACATGAAAATCCCTTCGACCCTGAAACGGCTGGCATTGCAGGAGGACCTGAACTTCCTGCTCACCAACCGCATCCCGCGCCACACGGTCACCCGTTTCGTCGGCTGGTTCAGCCGCATCCGCCACCCCTGGGTGTACCGGATCTCGCTCTGGCTCTGGACCCGTTTCACCGACCTGGACCTCAGCGAGGCCCGGGACACCCGGTTCCGCAGCCTGCACGAGTGCTTCACGCGTGAACTCAAGACCGGTGCCCGCCCGGTGGACGATGCACCGTCCGTCGTGGTCAGCCCCAGCGACGGCATCGTCGGCGCGATCGGCACGATCGAAGCCCTGGGTCCGGGCCGCACGCAGGTTTTCCAGATCAAGGGCTTCCCCTACCTGCTCGAAGACCTGCTGGGCAACACGCCGCGTGCACGCCAATGGGCGGCCGACCTGGCCGGTGGCTGCTACGTGACGCTGCGCCTGACATCGGCCATGTACCACCGCTTCCATGCACCGGACGATGCCCGGCTGTCCCATGTGACCTACATCAGCGGCGACACCTGGAACGTGAACCCGATCGCGCTCAGGCGGATCGAGCGGCTGTTCTGCAAGAACGAGCGTGCCGTGCTGCATCTGCGGCTCGCCGACGGCCAGTGGCTGCTGCTGGTGCCGGTGGCTGCGATCCTGGTGGCCAGCCTGCGCCTGCATGCCCTGGACGTCCCGCTGAACCTTCGCTACCGCGGACCCAACGAACTGCCCTGTGACACCACCTACCTGCGTGGGCAGGAAATGGGCTGGTTCGAACACGGGTCGACCATCGTCGTGCTGGCACCGGCGGGCTTCTCGCTGGCGCCAGGTGTCGTCAGCGGACGTGTGCTGCGCATGGGCCAGGCCCTGCTGCGCAAACCGCGGCGCTGAGCTGCCCAAGCGGGCCATCGAGCGGTCCTGGATGTCATTTTTCTGTCATTTTCCGTTCACGAAATCCGGGCGTGCAGCAGCTATGCTCGGGTAATCCCTGCGTACCCCGGTATGCATGCCCGAAAACTGGAGTCTCCCGATGCGAGCCGTCAAGAAAGCCCGTAAGCTCATCGAAGCCAATCCCGCCCACAACAGGTCCCAGATCCTGTCCCGCCTGGTCCTTGCGCTGGAGTCCGAGTCACCGTTCCAGTTGGCCGAGCTCTACCGGCTGAACTACGAGGATTTCGAACTCGCCCTGGCCGTGATCGCCGAATGGCGCCTGGACCGCTACTACACCAGCAAAGCCGTGCTTCTGGACCTGTCGATGCAGGTCGGACAGGGCCTGACGAAGCCGGATGCCACAGTGGCGAGTTCCCCGGCATCTTCCTCCTCCACCAAGGACTGACCCGCCGCCTGCGCCACACCGCCCCGGGCAGAAGACCCGCCGGTTTTCACGGAAGTGTCATCGTCCGCGGTCATGCTCGGTGGCATGAGCGATGCGTCACACACGCGGTCCGAGCCTTCCCGCGATCGGCCCCCAGGCGGCTGGCCGGTTGCGCTGCGGCAGCTGGACCTGCGACTGTTCGAACGCCTGGGCGCCGGGTACGACGCCCATCCGGCCTGGTTGCCACTCGCGTTGCTGACAAGCCGCTGGAGCTGGGCGCCCATGCTCGCCCTGCTCCTGTTCATGGCGCATGACTCCACCGACGGCTGGAAGACCGTGACCGCCTGCCTGCTGACGGCCGCCCTTGCCCAGTGGGGAGCCAAGCGGCTCGCGCGGTACTGGCGGGTGCACCGTCCCTTCACGCAGGGTCTGAGCCCGAACCACCTGGGGCACAGCCTGCGCTGCGGATTCCCGAGCACACACGCGGTGGTCATGGGTTTCGTCACGGCGTTCATGGCCACCGGCCTGCCCGAGCCCGTCATGGTCACCGCGCTGGCGCTGCTGACCGCAGTCACCGGCTGGGCCCGCGTCCATGCGGGGGCGCATTTCCCGCTGGACGTGCTGGCCGGCTGGGCCATGGGTGCAGCCGCGGGCCTGATGGCGGCACTGGGGCTGATCGGGCTCGGCCTGCTGCCGGGCTGACACAGCCGGCATCGTCCGGCCCCCTCAGGGCCACTGCGGCACCTGGGTGGTCAGTCGGTCACCGGCGTGAGCCTGGCCACCGACAGGGCCAGCCACTTGACGCCGTGACGCGGGAAGCTGACCTGCGCCCGCGCATCGGCCCCTGCACCCTCGACGGCGAGCACCTGACCCTCGCCGAACTTGTTGTGGAACACCTTCATGCCGGTGCGGATGCCTGTGCCCCGGTCCGGCTCGGGCACCGGTGCCGGTGCTTGCGCGCCGGCCAGCCATCCCGGTGACCAGGAGGGCTGCGCGGCAGCGGCGCGCGGGCCCGACCCCCCTGCGGCCTGCCCCGGCCACACGGGTGCCATGGACACGCCCGCCCTGGGCGTGAGCCACTTCAGACAGGCCTCGGGCAATTCGTCGAAGAAGCGGCTGCGCAGGTTGTAGCGGGTCTGGCCGTGCAGCATGCGTGTCTGTGCATGGGTCAGGTACAGGCGCTTTCGTGCCCGGGTGATGGCCACGTACATCAGACGGCGTTCCTCCTCCATGCCGTCGCGGTCGCTCATGGCGTTCTCGTGCGGGAACAGGCCCTCCTCGAGGCCGGTGATGAACACCGCGTCGAACTCCAGGCCCTTGGCCGAATGCACCGTCATCAGCTGCACCGCATCCTGACCTGCCTGCGCCTGGTTGTCGCCCGACTCCAGTGCGGCATGGGTGAGGAAGGCCGCCAGCGGGCTGAGCGTTTCCCCGGTTTCGGCATCGGGCGCCAGCGGCTGCTGCGGGGGCGGCACAGACGGGTCCAGGCCCTGGCTGACCGGACTCTGCGTCAACGCGGCACCCTGCTCGTCGACGGGCATGGCCACCGCGTCACGGCCGAAGCCCTCCTGCATCACGAAACTCTCGGCCGCATTGACCAGTTCCTCCAGGTTCTCCACCCGGTCTTCGCCCTCGCGTTCGCTGCGGAAGTGCTCCACCAGCCCGCTCTTGTCCAGCACCAGCTCGATGATCTCCTTGAGGGTCATGCCCTGGGTGCGCTCGCGCATCACGTCCAGCAGGGCGATGAAGTTGCCGATGGCCGCACCGGCGCGGCCGGTGACCGCGCTGGCCGCGTCATGCAGGGAGCAGCCGCTGGCCCGGGCCACGTCCTGCAGCTGCTCCACGCTGCGCGCCCCGATGCCGCGCGGCGGGAAGTTCACCACGCGCAGGAAGCTGGTGTCGTCGTGCGGGTTCTCCAGCAGGCGCAGGTAGGCCAGCGCGTGCTTGATCTCGGCGCGCTCGAAGAAACGCAGGCCGCCGTACACCCGGTAGGGCAGTCCTGCGTTGAACAGCGCCGTCTCGACCACCCGGCTTTGCGCATTGCTTCGGTAGAGCACGGCCATCTCGCTGCGCGGCGTGCCCTCGCGTTCGAGCTGCCTCATCTCGTCCACCATCCACTGCGCCTCGGCGAAATCGCTGGTGGCTTCGTACACCCGCACCGGTTCGCCCGCGCCGGCGTCGGTGCGCAGGTTCTTGCCCAGGCGCCGGCTGTTGTGGCTGATGAGCTCGTTGGCGCTGTCGAGAATGTTGCTGGCGCTGCGGTAGTTCTGCTCCAGCTTGATCTGGTGACGGACCTGGAACTCCCGCACGAAGTCTGTCATGTTGCCCACGCGCGCACCGCGGAAAGCGTAGATGCTCTGGTCGTCGTCGCCCACGGCGAACACCGCGTTGCCCGAGGGCGGCAGGCCCTCGATCGGCGGCGGGGAGAACATCCTGATCCAGGCGTACTGCAGGCGGTTGGTGTCCTGGAACTCGTCGATCAGGATGTGCCTGAAACGCCGCTGATAGTGCACCCGGATCGGGTCGTTGTCGCGCAGCACCTCGTAGCTGCGCAGCATCAGCTCGCCAAAGTCCACCACCCCCTCGCGCTGGCACTGGTCTTCGTACAGCTGGTAGATCTCGACCTTGCGGCGCGTCTCCTCGTCGCGCACCGGCACGTCGCGCGGGCGCTGGCCATCTTCCTTGCAGCCGCTGATGAACCACTGCAACTGCTTCGGGGGAAAGCGCTCGTCATCGACGTTGTGCTGCTTGCACAGGCGCTTGATGGCAGAGAGCTGGTCCTGCGTGTCCAGGATCTGGAAGGTCTGCGGCAGGCCGGCTGCCTGGTGGTGCGCGCGCAGGAAGCGGTTGCACAGGCCGTGGAAGGTGCCGATCCACATGCCGCGCACATGGATGGGCAGCATGGCCGACAGGCGGGCCATCATCTCCCTGGCCGCCTTGTTGGTGAAGGTCACGGCCATGATGCCGCCCGGCCCCACCTGCCCGCTCTGCAGCAGCCAGGCGATGCGCGTGGTCAGCACCCGCGTCTTGCCCGACCCGGCCCCGGCCAGGATGAGGGCGTGTTCGGCCGGGAGGGTGACGGCGGCGGACTGCTCGGGGTTGAGACCGGACAGCAGCGCAGAGTGTTCTTCAGACAACATGCAGGCATTGTAGGAAGCCCGCGTCGCCCCGGGCGCCCATACGCGCCGCCGTATGACCGACATACGGCCCGGGGCGGCTTGGCCATGGCGCCGGGTTCCGCCTAGAATCAGACACCGGGCCCAAGCAATTGCGCCCGGTTTTTTGTTTCTGCTGCCGGAAACAAGGCACCGGCCAGTTCCAAGCGCCTTTTCACCAACCCATCCCCACACGCGGGGTGACTGAAAGGCCCACATGGAAATCTTCGACTACGACAACATCCTGCTGCTGCCGCGCAAGTGCCGCGTGGAAAGCCGCAGCGAGTGCGACACCTCGGTGGAATTCGGCGGACGGCGCTTCAGGTTGCCGGTGGTGCCGGCCAACATGAAGACGGTGGTGGACGAGGCGATCAGCGAGTTCCTGGCCGCCAGCGGCCACTTCTACGTCATGCACCGCTTCGACCTGGACAACGTGGCCTACGCCAGGCGCATGCGCGAGAAGGGCCTGTTCGTCTCCATCAGCTCGGGCGTGAAGGCGCCGGACTACGCCGCCATCGACCGCCTGGCAGCCGATGGCGTGGGCGCGGACTACATCACCATCGACATCGCACACGGCCATGCCGAAAGCGTGCGCCTGATGATCGAGCACATCAAGCGCAAGCTGCCGCAGGCTTTCGTGATCGCCGGCAACGTGGCCACGCCCGAGGCGGTGATCGACCTGGAGAACTGGGGCGCGGACGCGACCAAGGTCGGCGTGGGCCCGGGCAAGGTCTGCATCACCAAGCTCAAGACCGGCTTCGGCACCGGCGGCTGGCAGCTCTCGGCCCTCAAGTGGTGCGCGCGTGTGGCCACCAAGCCCATCATCGCCGACGGCGGCATCCGCCACCACGGCGACATCGCCAAGAGCGTGCGCTTCGGCGCGACCATGGTGATGATCGGTTCGCTCTTCGCGGGCCACGAGGAGTCCCCCGGTCAGACGGTCGAGGTCGACGGCAGGCTCTACAAGGAGTACTACGGCTCGGCCAGCGATTTCAACAAGGGCGAGTACAAGCACGTCGAGGGCAAGCGCATCCTGGAGCCCGTCAAGGGCAGGCTGGCCGACACGCTGCGCGAGATGCAGGAAGACGTGCAGAGCTCGATCAGCTACGCAGGGGGCACCCAGCTGTCCGACCTGAAGAAGGTGAACTACGTCATCCTCGGCGGCGAGAACGCCGGGGAGCACCTGTTCATGTGATGCCGTTCAGCCCAGCTGGCGCACGGCGTTGACCAGCAGCGCCAGCCCGCTGAGCACCAGCAGAGCGGCGATGGTCCGGCGCAGGGCCTCCACCGGCAGGCGGCCAGCCAGCCGGTGGCCGGCAAACACCGCCAGCACCCCGACCGGCAGCAACCACAGCAGGCGCGACCACAAGGCCGGCGATGACAGCCGACCCTCGACAGCCATCAGCAGGAGAACGGCCGCGGCGACCAGGGTCATCAGGGCCGGCGTGCTGGCCCGCACGGCGCTGGCGGGCACCCGGGCGCGCGCCATCCAGGCCAGCACCAGCGGACCGGCGGTGCCGAACAGGACCTGCACCAGGCCAACACCCAGGCCATGCAGATGTCCGATCCAGGGGCTGGCGGGGCCACTGCCCGACACCCCGCGCCAGGCCCTGCGACCGACCCAGACCACATACAGGCCCAGCGCCAGCAGGGGCCATGAGCCGGGATGCAGGCGTGCCACGCCCAGCCCGAGCAGCGCGCCGGCCACCATGCCGGGCAACAGGGCCCTGAGCACGTCCCAGCGCACCTCGCGCCAGTTGAGCCGGCCCATCAGGGCCGAGGCCACCACGTCCATCAGCAAGGCCAGGGGCACCACCTCGGCCAGCGGCCACCGCCAGGCCAGCAGGGGCACGATCACCAGCGCCGAGCCGAAACCCGTGATGCCCAGCACCAGGTAGCCCGTGGCCACCACCGGCAGCGCCCAGGCCAGGTCTGCTCCGCTCATCCGCGCAACGCCGGGGCCGCCGGGTCAGGCGCTCAGTCGGCCAGCAGGCGGCGGGCCAGGCGGTGCAGGCGGTGACGCGGGTCCGCCAGTGCCTCGAGCACGCTGAAGTGGTTCAGGCCAGGCAGGGCCTCGCACACCGGCACCGCACGTTCGCCCCATGCCTGGCGCAGCAGCGTGTTCTGGCGCAGGAACTCCTGGCTTTCCCGGGCTCCGGCCACGCAGGCCAGGGTGCCCCTGCGCTGCCCGCCTTCTTCGGCCAGGGCAGGCGCCGGAAACCCCGCCGGGCTGGCCATACGCACCTGCTCCGGGGTCAGGCGCAAAGAATCCCGGACGAAGGGGGTGTGCCGCAAGGGTTCGAGATCGAACAGGCCGGAGACGGACAAAGCGTTGCGCACCAGCGATGACGGCAGATCCGGCGCAACATCCGGCCAGCGCGCCGCCAGCAGCATGGCGGCCAGGTGTCCCCCGGCCGAGTGCCCCGCCACGGTGATGCGCCGCGGGTCACCCCCGTGCACCGCGATGTGCCGGTACACCCAGGCCAGCGCCCTGACCATCTGCAGGCAGATGTCCGGCACCGTGACCGCCGGACACAGGGCGTAGTTGGGCACCACCACGCACACGCCCTGGCGCGCAAAGGGCGCCGCCACGAAGCTGTGGTCCGCCTTGTCCAGGCTGCGCCAGTAGCCGCCGTGGATGAACACCAGCACCGGGGCGAGCCCGCCCCCCCGCCGGCTGCGGGCGGGAAACACGTCCAGCGTCTCTCCGGGGCCGAAACCATAGGCCAGATCCAGCAGACAGGGCAGATCGTCCCGGGCCTGCGCCGACAAGGCCGCCCAGCGATCGAAATGGACCTGGTGCTCGGGCACCAGGGCACGGTTGTTGTACTGGCTGTCCAGCCAGGCGGGGTCTGACATCGCGCTAGTCGGGTTCATCCGGACATTGTGTCACGCCGCCCTGCGTTGCCCGTCGCCGGGCCAACACCTCTCGCCGCCGCGCCGGAAAATCGTGTATTCTGTATACAGAGTACAAAATGGCCCAATTGCTCCAGATCACCAATGCCCCCGACCTGGTCGACCAGGTCTACCGCGTGCTGCTCGACGCCATCAGCACCGGCCAGTTGTCGCCGGGCCAGCGCCTGACCCAGGAAGAACTGGCCGAGCAGCTGTCGGTCTCCCGCCAGCCGGTGATGCAGGCGCTGCGCCTGCTCAAGAAGGACGGATTCGTGGCCGATGCACCTTCCGCCTGCGCAGGCGCCGGCAGAAGCCGGGGCCTGCAAGTCTCCCCCATCGAGCCGGGCTGGATCGCCCAGGTCTATCAGGTGCGCGGCGCCCTCGACGCGCTGGCCGTGCGGCTGGCGGCCACCCGCCGCACCCGGCTGGAGCCGGAACTGATCCGCAAGGGCCGCGAGGCTGTCGCCGCCGGCGACGTCCGCGCCATGATCGAGGCCGACCTGGCCTTTCACCAGGCACTCTATCGGGCCGCAGGCAACCCGCTGATCGAGCAAAGCGCCCTGCTGCACTGGCACCACATCCGCCGCGCCATGGGCGAGGCCCTGCAGACTTCGAGCCTGCGCACCACGGTCTGGGACGAGCACCAGTCCATTGCCGAAGCCGTCGCCCGGGGCGATGTCGGGCGCGCAGAAACGCTGATGCAGCACCACAGCGGACAGGCCAGCGAGCACCTGCAGGGTCAGTTCCAGCATGAACACACCGCCCGGTCCGGCAGCTCACCGGCCCATGATCAACTCCGTGGTGCCCGGCAGCCTGGCTAGCCGGTCCACTTGAAGGCGGTTCCCGGTTCCCCCGGGGACCGCCCCCTTTTTTTCCGGCAGACTCCCTACCTGACCACGCCCGCCCGGCATCCAGGCCCCACCCGACCGAGCCCCCACCTTGAGCACACCCGTTCCCCCACCATCCACCCTGAGCACGTCCGACGGACCCCGCATCGCCATGCTGGGCATCGGCATGATGGGGTTGCCCATGGGCCGCCGCCTGCTGGAGGCCGGCCTGCCGCTGACCGCCTGGAACCGTTCCCGCGGCAAGGCCGAACGGCTCATCCCCATGGGCGCCACCGTGACCGACACGCCTGCGCAGGCGGTGGCACAGGCGGACGTGGTCATCACCCTGCTGACCGACGGCCAGGCGGTGGAAGACGTGCTGTTCCGCCAGGGCGCGGCCGAGGCCATGCGGGCGGACAGCACGCTCATCGACATGTCCTCCATCCAGCCCAGGCAGGCGCGCGACCACGCCGCGAGGCTGGCAGCACGGGGCGTCCATCACCTGGACGCGCCCGTCTCGGGCGGCACCGTGGGCGCCGAGGCAGGCACCCTGGCCATCATGGCCGGTGGCCGTGCGGCACGGTTTGAACAGGTCCTGCCCGTGCTGCGGGTGCTCGGCAGGCCCACGCACGTCGGCCCGCACGGGGCGGGCCAGCTCGCCAAGCTGGCCAACCAGATGATCGTCGGCGTCACCATCGGCGCCGTGGCCGAGGCCCTGCTGCTGTGCGAGCGCGGCGGTGCCGACATGGCGCGTGTGCGTGAGGCCATCTCGGGCGGCTTTGCAGACAGCCGCATCCTGCAGGTGCACGGACAGCGCATGGTCGAGCGCGACTTCGCCAAGCGCGGCGCCGTCTCGGTCCAGCTCAAGGACATGCGCAACGCCCTCGCCACCGCGGCGGAAGTCGGTTTCGATGCTCCCATCACCGCGCTGTTTGAACGCCTGTATGCCGACGCAGCCGGTCATGGCCTGGCCGACCTGGACCACTCGGCCCTGTTCGTCGAACTGGCCAGCCGCAACGGCATGAACTGAGCGCAGCGCAGCCAACGATGCGCCTGTCGGGGACAAACCGCCCCGGATTTGCTAGCATTCACAGGTCGGGGACGTAGCTCAGCTGGGAGAGCGTCGCGTTCGCAATGCGAAGGTCGGGAGTTCGATCCTCCTCGTCTCCACCAACAGGAACAACGACTCAGGCGATCACCGCCAATTGCAGCGGCAGGAAGCGAGTCATGCCTGCTGCCGTCCGCCATCTCAAACGCAGTCTGAAAAGCTGGACGGGTCTGCCTCATGAACGAGATGGAGCTCGACATTGGCGCTGGTGTTGACGACAGCCACTGCGACCTCGACGAAACCCACGCGCAGCGCGTTCGATCCAGAGTCAACCAAAAAGTCACCCATTTACACCCATTGCAAAGTCTCATGGCTTAGAAATGGGTGTAAATGGGTGTAGTATTGGCTGCATGTTGCGTTCAGACACTCTCCAGATCACTCCCGAGATCCTGAGCCTGATTGCCAGAATCGACGAATTCAAAGGCGCCTGGCGAGCATTGGGCACGCTTGCGCCCGAGCGTCTTTCGGCGCTGCGGCGGGTGGCGACCATCGAAAGCATCGGCTCATCCACCCGCATCGAGGGCAGCAAGTTGACTGACCGGGAGGTGGAGCGCCTGCTCTCCAACCTGGCCATTCAGTCTTTCGACACCCGGGACGAGCAGGAAGTGGCAGGCTACGCTGACCTGATGGATCTGGTGTTCAGCTCGTGGCAACACATCCCGTTCAACGAAAACCACATCAAGCAGTTGCACCAGACTCTGTTGCGCCACAGCGAAAAGGACACGCGCCACCGAGGACAGTACAAAACCAACTCGAACAGCGTCGCCGCCTTCGATGAAAACGGTACGCAGATCGGCATCGTCTTTGAGACCGCCACGCCGTTTGACACGCCACGACTGATGACCGAATTGGTGTCCTGGGTGAACAACGAGAGAGAGAACGGGCATCTGCATCCCTTGTTGATCATCGCGATCTTCGTGGTGGTGTTTCTGGAAATACATCCCTTCCAGGATGGCAACGGGCGCTTGAGCCGGGTGCTGACGACCCTGCTGCTGATCCAGTCCGGTTACGCCTATGTGCCGTACAGCTCGCTGGAGAGCGTAATCGAGCTGAACAAGGACGCCTATTACCTGGCCCTGCGCCAGACCCAGGGAACCATCCGCACCGAGGCTCCCAACTGGCAGCCATGGCTGGTGTTCTTCTTGCGCTCGCTGGCCGAGCAGGTTCGGCGCCTGGAGAAGAAGGTCGAGCGCGAAAAGATCGTGCTGTCCGCGCTGCCCGAGCTGTCACTGCAGATCGTGGAACTCGCCCGCGAGCAGGGACGCGTCACGATGAGGGATGCCATCAAACTGACCGGAGCCAGCCGAAACACCTTGAAGCAGCACTTCCGTGACCTGACAGAGCGCAACCATCTGGAGCAGCACGGCAGCGGGCGCGGCGTGTGGTACGGGTTGAAGTGATGGTGCGCCACCTGGACGAAGTCTTGCTGCCCATCGCCCAGCGGGCGGCCAGATCGACTTCGGAAAGAAATTGTTCGCTCATCGATACCTCCATTGAATGGTCACGATGAAGGCGCTGATCCCTGCTGCCTGCAAGCGAAGCAAAGACCAGTCCAGGCCAACTCCCTCCCATACGCTGCAAATATCGGCAATCGAAAGTGGGCTTATCCTTGATAGGCCGCGTGGGGACGCCTGAGCACCACCACCCCTCCAACACCCCTTCCACAGCGTCAAACGGAAAAAAGGCCGGGCTGGGCCCGGCCTTTGCCTGGGTGGGTGCCGTGCCAGACGGCTCAGCGCGGGCTGCGACGGGCCGAAGAGCGGAAGGGATCGCTGCGCCGGTTGTCGTTGGCACCACCGCGGCCACCGAACCGGTCGGACACGCCCGTGCGCGGGCCACGCTCGGCCTGGCCCACCGGCGCCCCCCGCTCGCGACCCTTGTCGGTGCGACCGAAAGAGGCAAAGCCGTTGTGGGCACTGGCTGCGTGACGCGGACGTGCGGCTTCGTCGCGCACCGGCCGGTCCCAACGGGGATCGGCCCGGCGCTCGTCGCGCTCAACCGGGCGGGCATCGCCGAATCCACCGCCCATGCGGGGGCCGCCTCGGCGGTCGCCGAATCGGTCACCGCCCCGGCCCGCCGGCCGGCCATGGGGGCGGCCACGACCAAAACCGTCGTTCTGGGGCGGGCGCTGGCGCGGCTCCAGACCGGGCACGGTCTCGACCGCGATGCGCTGGTGGGTGAAGGCCTCGATGTCGCCGATCTTGCGGCGGTCACGGAATTCGGCCAGGGTCACGGCCAGCCCGTCGCGGCCGGCACGGCCGGTGCGGCCAATGCGGTGGGTGTAGTCCTCGGCCTTCATCGGCAGGCCGTAGTTGAACACGTGCGTGATGGTCGGCACGTCGATGCCGCGGGCCGCCACGTCGGTGGCCACCAGGAACTGCACCTGGCCGTTGCGCAGCGCCATCAGGCGGCGGTTGCGCAAACCCTGGCTGAGCGCGCCGTGCAGGGCCACGGCGGCGAAACCGGCCTGTTGCAGGTCATTGGCCAGGCCATCGCATTCGATCTGGGTGCTGCAGAACACCACCGCCTGGTCGATGGCGGCATCGCGCAGCCAGTGGTCGAGCAGGGCCCGCTTGTGCTGCTGGTCGTCGGCCCAGTACAGCTGCTGGCGGATGTTGGCGTGCTTCTCCTGCGGCGTGTCGATCTGAACCTTCTGCACGTGCTTGCCACCGTCGTGCATCACGCGCAGCGCCAGCTGCTGGATGCGCGGCGCGAAGGTGGCACTGAACATCATGGTCTGGCGGCGCTGGCTGGTCAGGTTGTTGACCTCGGCCAGGTCATCGGCAAAGCCCAGGTCCAGCATGCGGTCGGCCTCGTCGACCACCAGGAACTGGACCTGGTCGAGCCGGATCTGGCCCGAGCGCTGCAGGTCCAGCAGGCGACCGGGTGTGGCCACCACCAGGTCGGCGTTCTGCAGGCGCGCGATCTGGACCTGGTAGGGCATGCCGCCCACCACGTTGGCGATGCGCAGGCCACGGCAGTGGCGCACCAGACCGATGGCATCATGCGCCACCTGCTGGGCCAGTTCCCGCGTCGGGCACAGCACCAGGGCGCCGGGCGTCGCCGGCTTGAAGTGCCGCGCCAGGGTGGGGTTCTTGCGCTTGGGCTTCTTCGGCGGCGCTTCGCCGCGGGCCAGGGCCTCGGCCGTTGCCCGCTCCAGGGCCTCGCGTTCACGGGCCTGCTCGGCGTCCTTCTGCCGGATGAGGGTGTGCAGCACCGGCAGCAGGAAGGCGGCGGTCTTGCCGCTGCCGGTCTGGCTGGAAACCATCAGGTCGGCGTAGCGCTGTTCGCCCTCGGCCAGCAAGGCCTTGGGCACCACCTGCGACTGCACCGCGGTGGGCTGCACATAACCCAGGTCGGCACAGGCCTGACCGAGCTCGGGGGCCAGCCCCAGCATTTCAAAGGCATTGGGCTCACGCGCCAGCACCTCACCGTCGGCGACCGAGGTCGCGTCCAGGTCTTGCGCCTCGAAGGCGACTTCATCCATACGTTCTTTCATGTTTCATCATCCCGGCGCGCCAAAAAAGTGGGGCGCGCGCATCCGGACAAAGCGAAACGCGGTGCGCAGGCTTGAGCCGTTCCGTCGGAAACGGTCAACGCGCAGACGGGCTGCTTCGTTCGTGGTTGCAGACAACATCAACCATCAAACGAAGAGCGAGGCGAGCCTGGACCCGGAACGGGTGCCGGCTGCAATCAACGCATGGTCCCGATCAGACAACCCCGGGGACACTTCGCAAGGCGAAGCATCAGGGGCTGCGGGACACCGTGAGTGTGAGGCAGATGCACAAAGGCTGCGCCGTTTCGGGCGCAGCTTTTCATTATCGCATGCTTTCGGGGAAAACCCCAGTGTTTTTCGTTGCCCGCCAGAAGGGCTTCAGGTCATCACCGCGCGCACGATGTGAAAGAGAATGGCGGCCAGCACGGCCGTGGCCGGCACGGTGACGATCCACGCGGCCACGATGCGCATCACCGTCGAACGCTTGACCAGTTCCTTCTTGTAGGCCTTCCTGAGGGCTTTCTGCTCCTTCTTGGCCAGCACGGCACCGTCGGCGAGCTGGCGCTGCTTGGCGCGCTTCTTCATCTCGGCCAGCATGCGCTTTTTCTCCCGCACCTCGGCCGCCTCGAAGCGCTCGAGATAGGCCTGAACCTCGGCCCTGTCATCACCCTGGTGTCCGGCAAACACCACCGCCTCCATCCTGGCGTAGTTGACCTTGAGCAGCTCGCGCAGGAAGCCGACGCCGATGACCGCGCCGATGGTGGTGTGGGTGGTCGAGATGGGCATGCCCAGTTCGGATGCGACGATCACCGTCAGCGTCGCGGCCATGGCGATCGAATAGGCGCGCATGTTGTCCAGCTCGGTGATCTCCTTGCCCACCGTGCGGATCAGCTTGGCGCCGTAGAGCGCAAGGCCGACCGCCAGGCCCAGTGCCCCCAGCACCATCACCCACAGCGGCGAGGCCGCGCGGGTGGCCACGGCGCCCGTCTTGACCGCCTCGTAGATGGCGGCCAGCGGACCGATGGCGTTGCCCACGTCGTTGGCGCCGTGCGCGAAGCTAAGCAGGGCGGCCGCGCAGATCAGCGGCCAGGTGAAGAGGCGGTTGACGCCGTCCTTGCTGTTCTCCTGCCGAAGCGCCATGCGTGCGATCGGATGCCGGATCAGGGCCCACACCGCCACGGCCACGATGCCCCCGACGCCGACGGCGGGCCAGAAGCCGAACTTGACGATCTGGCTCAGGCCCTTGAGCAGCATGAAGGTGGCATAGGCCCACACCATGACGGCGATGAGGATCGGGACCACGCGGGCCGCGGCTTCGGTCTTCTCCGACCGGTAGGTGATGCTGCGCTTGATGACATACAGGAACAGCGCCGCGATCAGCGCGCCGGTCAGGGGCGACGCCACCCAGCTGGCCACGATCTTGCCGATGGTTCCCCAGTTGACCAGCCCCCAGCCACCGGCGGCAATACCGGCACCCATGACGGCGCCGATGATGGAGTGGGTGGTGGACACCGGCGCGCCCAGGGCGGTGGCCAGGTTCAGCCAGAGCGCACCGGCCAGCAGGGCCGCCAGCATCACCCAGGCGAACAGGGCCGGCTCGGCGATCTGCCTGCTGTCGATGATCCCGCCCTTGATGGTGCCGACCACCTCGCCGCCGGCGAAGATGGCCCCCAGTGCCTCGAACACGGCCGCGATCGCGATCGCCCAGCCCATGGTCAGCGCCCCCGAACCCACCGCCGGCCCCATGTTGTTGGCCACGTCGTTGGCCCCGATGTTCATGGCCATGTAGCCACCGATGACCGCCGCCACGATGAGCAGCCCCACCGAGGCGGCGGGAAGCCCGGCCACCGCGGCACCGGTCAGCGAAGCGTAGACACCGACAAGGGCGAGGAACAGCAGCGCACCACCGAGCTGGAAGATCTCCAGGTGCCGCGAGACGAACCGGTTGCGGATTTTTCGTGTCATGATTTTTTCACGTGAATTTCACGATTTTGACACGTTGCCTCTGCCGGTGTCCGCGGGGCACCGGTCCTGCGGGGGCCGCGGCGTTCAGCGCAGGAAGTGCTCGCGGTAGTGCTCGAGTTCGTCGATCGACTCGTGCACATCGGCCAGGGCCGTGTGGCGCTGCTGTTTCTTGAACGCGTCGTACACCTGCGGTCGCCAGCGCCTGGCCAGTTCCTTGAGGGTGCTCACGTCCAGGCACCGGTAGTGGAAATAGGCCTCCAGCCTGGGCATGTACCTGACCAGGAAACGCCTGTCCTGGCTGATGGTGTTGCCACACATCGGGGAGGCGTTCTTCGGGACATAGCGGGCGATGAAATCGAGCAACTGCTGTTCGGCCGCCGCTTCGTCGAGTGTGCTGGCCCTGACCTTGTCGATCAGCCCGCTCCTGCCGTGGGTGCCCTTGTTCCAGTTGTCCATCGCATCGAGCACCGCATCCGCCTGATGGATCACGAGCACCGGTCCTTCCACCCTGGGCTGCAGATCCGGGCCGGTGACGACCACCGCGATTTCCAGCAGGCGCTCTTTCTCCGGGTCGAGCCCGCTCATCTCGCAGTCGATCCAGACCAGGTTCAGGTCGCTGCGCGCCAGAGGCGGCTGACCGGCAGCATTTGCAGGTGCGGTTCCTCTCGAGGTTTCGGGTGCCGTGGCGGGGGCGAAGGTGACCGGTGTGTCTTGGCTCATGGCGCCATTTTCGCCGATGCCCGTGGCCCCTGCCGAGCCGACCCCACGCCGACACCCCCGCCCGCTCTTCGTTAGACTCCCGCCCATGGACACCGCCTCCCTTGCTTTCACCGCCGTCTTCTGTGCCGCACTGATCGGCGGGCTGGTGCTCAAGACCGTGCTGGCCAGCCGGCAGATCCGCCATGTGGCGCGACACCGGTCGGCCGTGCCGCCGGCCTTCGAGGCAACGGTCAGCCTGCAGGCGCATCAGAAGGCCGCCGACTACACCATCGCCAAGTCCCGCTTCGGTCTGCTGGTCAACGCGGTCGAGGCGGCGCTGCTGCTGGGCTGGACGCTGCTGGGCGGCTTGCACTGGCTCAACCAGCTCCTGCTGGACTGGCTGGGCGGCGGCATGCTCCAGCAACTGGCACTGGTCGGCGCCTTTGCCCTGATGGCGGGCCTGCTCACCTTGCCCCTGGAGTGGTGGAGCAGCTTCCGGATCGAGGAGCGGTTCGGCTTCAACCGCATGAGCCTGGGCCTGTGGCTGGGCGATCTGGCCAAGGGCGCTGCCGTGGCAGTGCTCATCGGATTGCCGGTCGCTGCGCTGGTGCTTTGGCTCATGGGCGCCGCCGGCTCTCTGTGGTGGCTGTGGGCATGGGCTGTCTGGATGGGGTTCAACCTGCTGCTGCTGGTGCTCTACCCGACGCTCATCGCGCCGCTGTTCAACAGGTTCGAACCGCTGCAGGACGAGGCGCTCAAGGCCCGGGTGACGGCATTGATGCAGCGGTGCGGCTTCTCGGCCAAGGGCCTGTTCGTGATGGATGGCAGCCGTCGCAGCGCCCACGCGAACGCCTATTTCACCGGCTTCGGCGCCGCCAAGCGCGTGGTCTTCTTCGACACCCTGCTCGGCCAGCTCGAACCATCCGAGGTGGATGCCGTGCTGGCCCACGAACTGGGCCACTACAAGCGCCGGCACATCCTGCAGCGCCTGGTGCTCATGTTCGGCCTGAGCCTGGCCGGCTTTGCGCTGCTGGGCTGGATGTCGGGCCAGGCTTGGTTCTACACCGGGCTGGGCGTGCTGCCTTCCATGGACGCACCGAACGATGCGCTGGCCCTGCTGCTGTTCCTGCTGGTGGTGCCGCTGTTCACCTACTTCCTGCAGCCTCTGGTGGCGCAGCTGTCGCGCCGGCACGAGTTCGAGGCCGACGCCTACGCCGTCGCACAGACCAGCGGCGCCGACCTGGCCCGTGCGCTGCTCAAGCTCTACAAGGACAATGCCAGCACGCTCACCCCCGACCCGGTGTTCGCGCGGTTCTACTATTCGCATCCGCCGGCCAGCGAGCGCCTGGCCCGCCTGGCTTCGAGCTGAGCGGGCATCCCCACCCCTCCTTCACGCACCAGCCATGAACCCGATCCACCACAACCGGCGCGCCCTGACCCCGACCGAGATCGTTTCCCAGCTGACCCAGCTCAACGGCGATCAGGCCAGCGGCTGGAAGCTCGTCGACGGCGCACTCCAGAAGGAGTTCCGCTTCGCCAACTTCCACGAAACCATCGGTTTCGTGAACGCGGTGGCCTGGATCGCCAACCGGGAAGACCATCACCCGGACCTGTCGGTCTCCTACAACCGCTGTGTGGTGCGCTTCAACACGCACGATGTCGACGGCATTTCGGTCAGCGACTTCTTCTGCGCCGCGGCGGT
>SBFS01000209.1 GCA_006227825.1 Burkholderiales bacterium
GAGGTGGACGAGGCCGAGGCCTTCGTGCGCGACCGGCACATCGGTCCGCTCGAAGGCTTCCGCTCCAAGGCCGGCTGGCCCTTCGTGGCCGAGCTCACCCTGAAGTACAGCGACGAGGACCGCAACTGGAAACTCGAATTCGACTTCGGCGACGACAGGAAGGACGAGGAAACCGGCGAGCTGGTCGACTTTGCCGGCCAGGAAAGCCTGGGCGCCTGCCCGGTCTGCGGCGCGCCGGTGTACGAGCACGGCAGCAACTATGTCTGCAGCAAGGCGGTTCCCACGGCCGCCCAGCCCACCCCCGGCTGCACGTTCAAGAGCGGCAAGGTCATCCTGCAGCAGCCGGTGGCGCGCGAGCAGATGGGCAAGCTGCTGGCCACCGGCAAGACCGACCTGCTGGACAGGTTCGTGTCCATGCGCACCCGCCGGCCGTTCAAGGCCTTTCTGGCCTGGGACAAGGAGGCGGGCAAGGTGAACTTCGAGTTCGAGCAGCGCGAGAGCAAGTACCCGCCGCGCAAGACCGCCGCCGCCGCGACCCGGGCGGCGCCCGCGAAGAAGGCTGCAGCGGCCAAGAAGGCGCCGGCCGCGAAGAAGGCCGCCGCCCCCAAGGCCCCGCGCAAGACCGGGGCCGCGTCCTCTGCCGGCAAGGGCAGGCAGCCCAGCGCCGCGCTGGCCGCCGTCATCGGCAGCGGGCCGGTCTCGCGCCCCGAGGTGGTCAGGAAGCTGTGGGACTACATCAAGGCCCATGGCCTTCAGGACGCCGCCGACAAGCGCAAGGTCAATGCCGATGCGAAACTGCGTCCGGTGTTCGGCAAGGACCAGGTGACCATGTTCGAGATCGCGGGCATCGTGGGTCAGCACCTCGCCGACTGAGCCTTTTCAACACCCCAGGAGACATTCCCATGAGCCTCAAGCTTTTCTTCGCCCCCGGTGCCTGCTCCTTCGTGCCGCACGCCATGCTGGAGATGGCCGGTGCGCCGTTCGAGCCGATGATGGTCAAGCTGCACAAGGGTGAGCAGCGCAGCGCCGAGTACCTGGCGCTCAACCCGCGCGGGCAGGTGCCGGTGCTGGTGGACGACGGCGAGGTCATCACCCAGATCGTCGCCATCCTGCTGCACCTGGATGCGAAGTTCCCGCAGGCCGGCATCCTGCCGGCCTCGGGCCTGGCGCGCACCCGGGCCCTGTCCACGCTGGCCTGGATGAACAACACGGTGCACCCGACCTTCACCCATGTGTTCATGCCGCAGAAGTTCACCGACGACGAGGCCGCGCAAAAGGCCATCCAGGCGCACGCGGGCCGGACGTACCGCAGCCTGCTCGGCGAGATCGAGGCGATGGCGGTCAAGGCCTCGCCCTGGCTGGCCGGCGACAGGCCTTCGGCCCTGGACGCCTATGCGCTGACCCTGCTGCGCTGGGGCGGCTACGCCGGCATCGACCCGACCACGCTGCCGGCCACCTGGGACCTGTCCCAGCGCTTTGCCGCGTTGCCGGCGGTGGCCCGCACCATCGAGCGCGAAC
The DNA here is from genome assembly GCA_006227825.1 of Burkholderiales bacterium. Taxonomy (GTDB): domain Bacteria; phylum Pseudomonadota; class Gammaproteobacteria; order Burkholderiales; family Burkholderiaceae_C; genus Hydrogenophaga. The sequence continues at coordinate 1,519 of SBFS01000209.1, forward strand.
GCCTGCAGCTCAACGTCTACCAGCCGCCCACCGCCGCCTGATCCGTCCCGTGCGCCTCCCGCAGGGCCTGGCGCAGCAGCTGCGCCACCCGCAGCGGGGCCGGTGAGGCCCGGTGGATGGCGCTGAAGCGGCAGTCATAGCGCAACACCGCGGGCGCCACCGCCCGCATCTGCCCCTGTTCCACAAAGACGCGGGCGTAGTGGTCGGGCAGGAAGCCGACGTAGCTGCCCGTCAGGATCAGGGTGGCCACGGCCTCCTGGTCCGAGGCGGTGGCGGCCCGCTCCAGCCGCTGCCGGTGGGTCAGTGCCATGTTGGGCGAGTGGTAGCCCAGCGCGGCCAGCGGCTGCCGGCGCAGCGCATCCCAGTCCAGTCCGTCGTCGGGCGCCGCGAACCAGGGGTGCCCCTTCCCTGCGTACAGTTGCATGGTCTCGCCGAACAGGTCGTCATAGACCAGGCTGTCGGAGCGCCGGTGCTCGGGCACGATGCCCAGCTGGTACTGGCCGTCGAGCACGCCGCGCTCGATCATGCCGATCGGCCCGACGTGCAGGTGCAGGCTGACCTGGGGTGCCCGGGCGCGAAACAGCGCCAGCGCCTGCGCGATCCGCGACTGCGGATTGGTGGCGGTCTTCTCGAACAGGGCCAGGTGCAGGTCGCCGCCCAGCCGGCGGTGGATGTCGTGCAGGCTGCTGCGGAACACCTCGGTGGCCGCCAGCAGCTGCCGGGTGGCGGCATAGACCTGCTCGCCCTCGGGCGTCAGCGCGAACCCGCCGCGCCCGCGCCGGCACAGCACCAGGCCCAGGCGGGTCTCCAGGTCCTTCACGTGCCGGCTGATGGTGGACATGGCCAGGTTCAGCTCCAGCTCGGCCGAGGCCATGCCGCCGCAGTCGGCCACGGCCTGGAAGACACGCAGCAGCCGCAGGTCCACATCGGCCAGCTGCCCCATCCAAGGCTTGTCATTTACTTGCATTGATCGTCAACCAGGCTTGCATATCGCGTCATTTTCCGAAGAAAAGCCGGTCCGCACAATGGCAGCCATCCGGTCTTTTTTCCCGAACGAGGTTTTCCATGGACATGACAGACAGCCAGCGCCTGCATTCGACCGTGCGCACCGACGCCGAGTGGCTGTCGGCCCACTGGATGCCCTACACCGGCAACCGGGAGTTCCACCGCAACCCGCGCCTGATCACCGGCGGCCAGGGTGCCTGGTACACCACCCACGACGGCCGCCAGGTCTTCGACGGCCTCTCGGGCCTGTGGTGCACCGGCCTGGGCCACGGGCGCCGGGAGATCGTCGATGCGGTGGCGCGCCAGGCCGCCACGCTGGACTACTCGCCCGCCTTCCAGTTCGGCCACCCCTTGTCCTTCGAGCTGGCCAACCGCATCGTGCAGAAGATGCCGGCCGGCCTGAACCGCGTGTTCTTCACCGGCTCGGGCTCGGAGTCGGCCGACACCGCGCTCAAGATGGCGCGTGCCTACTGGCGCGCCAAGGGCCAGGCCAGCAAGACGCGCCTGATCGGCCGCATCAAGGGCTACCACGGCGTCAACTTCGGCGGCATCTCGGTCGGCGGCATCGTGGCCAACCGCAAGCTGTTCGGCCAGGGCGTCGAGGCCGACCACCTGCCGCACACGCAGCCGCCCAACGGCAGTTTCTTCCGCGGCATGCCGCCTGCGGAAGGGCCGCACGGCGCCGCCCTGGCCGACGAACTGCTGAACCTGATCGCCCTGCACGACGCGTCCAACATCGCGGCCGTGATCGTCGAGCCCATGTCGGGATCGGCCGGCGTCGTCATCCCGCCGGTGGGCTACCTGCAGCGCCTGCGCGAGATCTGCACGGCGCACAACATCCTGCTGATCTTCGACGAGGTCATCACGGGCTTTGGCCGCATGGGCGCCTGGACCGGGGCCGAGGCGTTCGGTGTCACCCCCGACATCCTGAACTTCGCCAAGCAGGTCACCAACGGCGTGCAGCCCCTGGGCGGCGTGGTGGCGCGGCAGGAGATCTGCGACACCTTCATGGCCGCCGGCGGGCCCGAGTACATGCTGGAGTTCCCGCACGGCTACACCTATTCGGCGCATCCGGTGGCCTGCGCGGCGGGCATCGCGGCGCTGGACCTGCTCGAGCGCGAAAACGCGCCCGAGCGCGTGCGCGAGCTGGCACCGGTGCTGGAGAACGCGGTGCACGGCCTGCGCGGCGCCCCCCACGTGGCCGACATCCGCAACCTCGGCCTGGCCGCCGGCATCACGATCGCGCCGGTGCCGGGCGAGCCGGCCCGCCGTCCCTACGAAATTGCCATGGCCATGTTCGCCAAGGGCTTTTATGTGCGTTACGGCGGCGACACCATCCAGCTCGCACCGCCCTTCATCAGCACGGCGGCCGAGATCGACCGCATGGTCGACGCCCTGGGCGAGACCCTGCACCAGGTCGGCTGAGCCCGCTCAGGCGCCTTCCTCTGAGCGGGGGGCGGGGGCGAAGCGCACCGAGGCGCGCAGGCCGCGCCGGGGTCCGTCCGCAAAGGCATCGTCCATCTGCAGCGTGGCGCCGTGCTGCTGCACGATCTCGTGGACGATGGCCAGGCCCAGTCCGGAGCCGTCCACATTGGTTCCCAGGGCTCGGTAGAAGGGCTGCAGAACGAACTCCCGCTCGTTCTCCGGAATGCCGGGTCCGTTGTCCTCCACCTGCAGCACCTGCACGCCGCTGAAGCGGTCCAGCAGCATGCGCGCGGTGACCACCCCGCCGCGGCCGACGTAGTTGATGGCGTTGTCGACCAGGTTGCGCACCATCTCCTGCAGCAGGGTCGGGTTGCCCTCGATCAGGCAATGGGCCGGCATCGCTTCCGGCCCCTCGTAGCCGAGGTCCACGCCATGCTCCAGCGCGCGCGGCACCGAGTCCTGCACCACGCCCTTGACCAGCCGCGCCAGGTCGATGCGGGCGCTGGGCAGCGTGCGCCCGGTGGTCTCGGCGCGGGCGAGAGCCAGAAGCTGGTTGACGGTGTGGGTGGCCCGTGCGCTGGAGCGGGCGATCTGCTGCAGCGATCCGCGGATCTCCGCCGGGTCGCTTTCGCGCTGGGCCAGCTCGGCCTGCATGCGCAGGCCGGCCAGCGGCGTCTTGAGCTGGTGCGCGGCGTCGGCCAGGAAGCGCTTTTGCGTGCTCAGCGAGGTCTTCAGGCGGGTCAGCAGGTCGTTGATGGAGGAGACCAGGGGCGCCACCTCCTGCGGGATGAAGGACTCCTCGATCGGGCTGAGGTCGTCCGGCTTGCGCGCCCGGATGCGCTGCTCCAGTTCGTTCAGCGGCCGGATGCCGCGCACCAGCGCCAGCCAGACCAGCAGCACCGCCAGCGGCAGGATGACGAACTGCGGCACCATCACGCCCTTGATGATCTCGGTGGCCAGGGTCGAGCGCTTGCCCTTGGTTTCGGCCACCTGCATCAGCACCAGGCGCTGGCCGTCACCGAAGCGCGAGAGCCAGATGTAGGCCACGCGCACCTCGTCGCCGCGCAGCAGGTCGTCGCGCAGCAGCACCCGGCCGGGCTCCGGCGCCACGTTGTCGCGCGGCAGCGGAAAATCGCTTTCCCCGCTGATGACGCCGCCGCGCGTGTCCATCACCTGGTAGTAGACCAGGTCGCTGTCGTCGGCGCGCAGCAGGTCGCGTGCCTGCGGGGTCAGGTCGAAGCGAACCTGGCCTTCCTGGCTGACGACGAACTGGGTCAGGGCCAGCAGGTCGAACTCCAGTGCCCGGTCGAAGGGCTTGCTGGCGATGCCCTGGGCCACGAACCAGGTCAGCGCCAGCGACAGCGGCCACAGCAGCAGCAGCGGCGTGAGCATCCAGTCCAGGATCTCGCCGAACAGGCTGCGCTGCTCGCGCTGGAACAGCCCGAACGACAGGGACTCGGTTTCGCGTTCGTCGCTGGCCATGTCAGTCGGTCTGCCGCATGGCGTTCAGGGCGCGGGCTGCGCGCTCACCCGGGGATCTTCTCGAGGCAGTAGCCCAGGCCGCGCACGGTGGCGATGCGGATCGGCCCTTTCTCGATCTTCTTGCGCAGGCGGTGGATGTACACCTCGATGGCGTTGTTGCTCACCTCCTCGCCCCATTCGCACAGGCGCTCGACCAGCTGGTCCTTGCTGACCAGGCGGCCGGCCCGCTGCAGCAGCACCTCCAGCAGGCCCAGCTCGCGCGCCGAGAGCTCGACCATCTTGCCGTCGATGGTGGCCACGCGGCCGGCCTGGTCGTACTCCAGCGGGCCGTGGCGGATGGTGTTGGTCGTGCCGCCCATGCCCCGGCGCGTGAGCGCCCTGACCCGGGCCTCGAGCTCCTGCAGCGAGAAAGGCTTGGCCATGTAGTCGTCGGCACCGTAGTCCAGGCCCTTGACCCGTTCCTCCACGCTGTCGGCGGCGGTCAGGATCAGCACCGGCATGGTCGAGCCGCGCGAGCGCAGGCGCTTGAGCACCTCCAGGCCGTGCAGGCGCGGCAGGCCCAGGTCCAGGATCAGCAGGTCGAACTCGTTGTTGGTCATCAGCGCGGCATCGGCCTCGCTGCCGGTGGCCACATGGTCCACGGCGGCGCCGGCGGCCCGCAGGCTGCGCAGCAGCCCGTCGGCCAGCACCTGGTCGTCTTCGGCTATCAGGATGCGCATGATGTCTCCTCGCGGTTGTGGGCCGATTTTAGGCGGCGGCGGCGTGCTGCGGGCCGCGGCCGCATCGGGGTTTGCGCGCACCCGCGGGTGCATCCGGGCCTCAGGCGCCGCCCGCGTAGGCCTCCAGGCCGAGGGCGACAACGGTGGCCACGTCGCCGCCGACCTGGGCTCGGAACTCCGCCTCGGTGCGTTCCACCGCGTGCCGGAAGGCCTCCAGCCACAGCAGGCCGGTGTCGGTGAACACGATGCGGCGGGCGCGCCGGTCCAGCGGGTCGGGCTCGCGGCGCACCAGCCCCCAGGCCTCGCACTGGTCCACCAGGTCGCCCATGGCCTGCTTGCTCATGCCGGCGCGCCGGGCCAGGTCGGTCAGCCGCGAGCCCTGCAGCGCCAGGTGCCGGGTGATGTGGACGTGGGCGGCCCCGATCTGGTCGCGTGCGGCCAGGTTCGACAGGGCCAGCGGCACGTTGGGGTCGTGCGCCATCAGGTGCAGCACGCGCTCGTCGAAACGGCGCAGGGCCTCGCCCATGAGGCGGCCGAGGTGGCCGCTGCGCCAGCGGTCGTCGGGGTGCGGATGGGGGGGCTTCATGAAGTCAGGCAAACTGACCACATTTTAGCTTGCGCCCCATCCATTCGCCGATAAACTGCTGTTCAAGCATCCAGCCTGTACACAACGACACATGCCGGAAGCGACCACCCACTCACACGCTCAGGAGCACAACATGGACACCGCCGTCAAAAACCCCGCCGTCGCCAGCGAGAAGGCCAAGGCCCTGCAGGCCGCCCTGGCCCAGATCGAGAAACAGTTCGGCAAGGGCACCATCATGCGCCTGGGCGAGGGCGAGGCCATCGAGGATATCCAGGTGGTCTCCACCGGCTCCCTGGGGCTGGACATCGCCCTCGGGGTCGGCGGCCTGCCGCGCGGCCGGGTCATCGAGATCTACGGCCCGGAATCGTCCGGCAAGACCACGCTGACGCTGCAGGTCATCGCCGAGATGCAGAAGCTCGGCGGCACCTGTGCCTTCGTCGATGCCGAGCACGCGCTGGACATCCAGTACGCCCAGAAGCTCGGCGTGCACGTGCCCGACCTCCTGATCAGCCAGCCCGACACCGGCGAGCAGGCGCTGGAGATCGTCGACTCGCTGGTGCGCTCGGGTGCCGTCGACCTGGTCATCGTCGACTCGGTCGCCGCCCTCACGCCCAAGGCCGAGATCGAGGGCGAGATGGGCGACAGCCTGCCCGGCCTGCAGGCCCGCCTGATGAGCCAGGCCCTGCGCAAGCTCACCGCGACCATCAAGAAGACCAACTGCACCGTCATCTTCATCAACCAGATCCGCATGAAGATCGGTGTCATGTTCGGCAGCCCCGAGACCACCACCGGCGGCAATGCCCTCAAGTTCTACGCCTCCGTCCGGCTGGACATCCGCCGCACCGGCACCATCAAGAAGGGCGAGGACTCCATCGGCAACGAGACCAAGGTCAAGGTGGTCAAGAACAAGGTCTCGCCGCCGTTCAAGACCGCCGAGTTCGACATCCTGTTCGGCGAGGGCATCAGCCGCGAGGGCGAGATCCTCGACCTGGGCGTGACCCAGCGGGTGATCGACAAGTCCGGTGCCTGGTACGCCTACAACGGCGAGAAGATCGGCCAGGGGCGCGACAACGCGCGCGAGTTCCTCAAGGAGAACCCGGAGCTGCGCGTCGAGATCGAGAACAAGGTGCGCGAGGCCCTGGGCGTGCCGCTGCTGCCCGTCGATGGTGGCACGGCCGGCGCCGCCAAGGCCCGCAAGGGCAAGGCGGCCACGGCCGACGCCGAGCTCGCCGGCTGAGCGGCTGAGCGCCGCGCACTGCCGTGGGCTTTCAGCGACTCTCGCTCAAGGGCCGGGCGCTCAGGCTGCTCGCGGCCCGCGAGCACTCCCGGGCCGAGCTGGAAAGAAAACTGGCGCCCCACGAGGAGCGGCCCGGAGAGCTCGCCCAAGCCCTGGACGAACTGCAGGCCCGGGGCTTCATCAGCGAGCAGCGGGTGGTCGAGTCGTTGCTGCACCGTCGGGCTGCCCGACTGGGCACCGGCCGCCTGAAGCAGGAGCTTCAGGCCAGGGGCATCAGCGACGAGGCCGTGGCCCAGGCCGTTCAGGCGCTGCGCAGCACGGAGGTCGATCGCGCCCGCGAGGTCTGGCGCAAGAAGTTCGGCGAACCCGCCGCCGACGCGGCCGGCCGCGCCAAACAGATGCGCTTCCTGGCCTCGCGCGGCTTCGGGGCCGACACCATCCGCCGTGTGGTGCAGGGCGGCGACGACGACTGACCGAACCGGCACACAGGACTCTGCCTGGCCGGAGCCCGATCCAGCAACCGCCGTGGAACCGGCTTCGCCGGGCCACAGGCGGTGTCCCCTTGGGGGGAAGCGGCGTCAGCCGCGCAGGGGGGAACTCAAATCCCCAGCATCAGCTGCAGGTTCTGCACCGCCGCGCCGCTGGCCCCCTTGCCCAGGTTGTCCAGCCGCGCAATCAGCACCGCGTGCCGGTGCGCCTCGTTGGCGAAGACCCGCAGCTCCAGCCGGTTGGTGTCGTTGAGCGCGGTCGCATCGAGCTTGCCGTCCGGGGTGGGCGGCTGCACGCTGACCCAGCCACCGGCCGCGGCGCTGGCGGCGTAGTGCGCCTGCAGCGCATCGTGCAGGTCGGCGGCCGTGGGCCGGCCGGGCAGCAGGTCCAGGTGCAGCGGCAGCTGCACCAGCATGCCCTGGCGGAAATTGCCCACCGCCGGCGTGAACAGCGGCCGGCGCGTCATGCCGGTGTAGCGCATGATCTCGGGCAGGTGCT
>SBFS01000277.1 GCA_006227825.1 Burkholderiales bacterium
CGGACGGTGGTCCCCTGGCCAGGCTGGGACAGCACCTGCACCTGCCCGGCGGACGACCCCGAACCCAGACTGGCCACGCGTTCGCGCACCTGGGCCAGGCCGAAGCCGCCTTCGGCGGTGGGCATGGCCGTGGGCTCCATGCCCACCCCGGTGTCGGTGACCTCGATCAGCAGATGGGGCCCGTCTTGCCCGGCGTGGACAGTGATCTGGCCCCCCTCGACGCGAGGCTCCAGCCCGTGGCGGATGGCGTTTTCCACCAGGGGCTGCAGCAGCAGCGGGGGCACCGGATGGGTCAGCAGCTTGTCGGGCGCATGCAGCGTGTGCCGCAGGCGGGGCCCCATGCGCACGGCCATCAGCTCCAGGTAGTCGTTCAGGCGGGCAAACTCGTCGGCCAGCGAGTGGGTGCCCGCCGCCGCCTCGGTGCGCGAGCCGCGCAGGGTGGCGCGCAGGTAGTCGCCCAGCCGGTCGAGCATGGCCACGGCGCGTGGCGGGTCGGTCTCGATCAGCACCCGCAGGTTGGCCAGGGTGTTGAACAGCATGTGCGGTTCGAGCTGCGTCTCCAGCAGCTTCAGGCGCGCCTCGGTGGCCTGTCGTTCGAGCGCCAGTCCTTTCTCGCGCTGGTAGAAGTAGGCCAGGAAGGCCAGGCTGATGCCCAGCGAGAAGAGCACGACACCCCAGAAGCTGGAAGGCGACTGCACCAGCAAGCCCAGTGTCGATTGCCGGCTGTAGACATCGCCGGCGGCGGTGCCCGCCACGTACCCCAACAGGCAGCCGCCGGCCATGAACAGGACCATGCGGGGCGACAGGCTCCAGTAGTGGGGCCCATTCGTCCGCAGCCACCGGCGCCCGGCAATGCGCATCACGTCGGTGCAGAACCAGATGCTGGTGCTGATGGCAAAGCTGTAGACCATGGCGGTGTCCAGCCCCTGGGGTTTCTGCACCCACTTGAGCAGCCCGATGAAGACCGCCACACCCCACACGATGGCGCCACGGCGCAACAGACCGTGCCGGCTGTCGGGCGGCAGCCAGCGGTCAAGAAGGGACGTGTGTGGTGGGGGCATGGGTTGACAGCATGCAAGCATAGCGGTGGTGTCGACCGGCAGGGATGTGTGGCGGTGCGGTTCACAGCCAGCCCAGCCAGTCTCCCCAGACACGCTGCCCCAGGTAACGGCCGGGCAAAAGGGTGAAGGCGCCCGCCACCAGGCAGGCCGACACGTAGAGCGATGTCATCCACCGGCGATGACGGCGAATCTGCCCCAGATGCAGCGCCCGCAAGGCCACCACCAGCGAGCCCAGGGTCAGCGGAATCAGCAGGTGGATGGGGGTGTAGCCTGCGATGTTGGGCAGCCTGAAATCGCGAATGAACAGCGCCGAGAGGGCCGCAATGAGCATCAGGGTCACCCAGGCGTAGCCCGCTGCGCGGTGCAGGCGCACGTGTGGGCGCTGGCCGCCTTTTGGGCCGTCCGCATGGCCGCGTCGGGCCCACAGCGCGACCGGTCCGACCAGCACGGCCGACAGCGTGGCGCTCAGGTGGATGGCGATGGTGGGGGTCATGTCCATGCTGCGGTCCTTGGGTGGGATGGCTGTCGGGGGCGTTGGGCGTTCAGCGGCGCATCAGGCGCTCGCGCTCGCGCTCGACCAGCCTGGCCTTCCATGAACTGCCCGGCCCGAAGCCGAACACGCCCAGCCCGTGCATCAGCAGGCCCAGGCCCCAGCCGGCAGCCGGCCACAGGGACCAGGTCTGCCCGCGTCCGAAGGACAGCACGGTCAGGCCGGTGATCACGGCGACGTAAACGATGGCATGGGTGTAGAAGCCCATCTTGGCCTTGGCGCGGCGGCGGGCCAGCCGGTCGATGTCGGCGGCGTTGTGGGGCAGGGTGTTCATGGGGGCTCCTGAGGGGGGTGAATCGATGGCTGCACTGTGCAGGCAGGCGCCTTGTGTCACCACCCTGTCGAGACGAAACGCAGCGGGCAGGGTGCGAAGTGCATCCGGACCGGAGCGGGCGGTGGTTGCGCCCGCGCGTCATGGCATGATGTTCCGGACTTCGACATGCCGGACCTTTTCCTTTCGATCCCCCCCTGTCCATGAGCACCACCGCCGACCTCACGCCCGGCTTCATGGTGCTGCACGGCGACCGGCCCGAGGCCCTGCTGGACCTGCTGACGCAGTGGGTGGCGCGGCACCCGCTGGCGCCGCTGGACAACGAGGTGGTGCTGGTGCAGAGCAACGGCGTGGCCCAGTGGCTGCGCCGCTGTCTGGCGGCCGAGCCGGCCGAGGGCGGCCTGGGGGTGGCGGCGGCGCTGGAGACGCTGCTGCCGGCGCGCTTCATCTGGGACGCCTACCGGGCCGTGCTGGGCGCCGGGCGCGTGCCCACGGTCTCGCCCTTCGACCGCACGCTGCTGCTGTGGCGGCTGATGCGCCTGCTGCCGGCGCTGATGCCGCAGGACGACTTTGCGCCGTTGCGGCGCTTCATGGCCGACGACGGCGACGGCCGCCGGCGCTTCCAGCTTGCGCAGCGGGTGGCCGACCTGTTCGACCAGTACCAGGTCTACCGGGCCGACTGGCTGGCCGACTGGGCGGCGGGCGAGGACGTGGTGGCGCTGGCGCGCGGCGGCCGCCCGCCGGTGCCCGAGGCCATGCGCTGGCAGGCGGTGCTCTGGCGCGCGCTGCGCCAGGACGTGGGGCCGCTGCAGGCCGACAGCGGCCGTGCCGACGTGCACCGCCTTTTCCTGCAGGCCGCCACCGACCCCGCCGCAGACAGGCCGGCTGGCCTGCCGGCGCGCCTGCTGGTGTTCGGCATTTCGTCGCTGCCGCAGCAGTCGCTGGAGGTGCTGGCGCACCTGGCACGCTGGGTGCAGGTGCTGATGTTCGTGCACAACCCCAGCCGGCACGACTGGTCGCACATCGTGGCCGACCGCGACCTGCTGCGCGCGCAGATGCGCCGCCAGCGCCCGCGCGGGCCGGCGCTGCCCGATGCACAGCCGCTGCATGCACATGGCCACCCGTTGCTGGCCGCCTGGGGCAAGCAGGGCCGCGACTTCATCGCCCTGGTCGATGCCCACGACGAGCACGAAAGCTACGCCGGGCGTTTTGCGGCCATCGGCCAGCGCATCGACTGCTTCACGCCGGAGGACCGGCCGGCGCCGACCCGTCTGCTGGCGCAGTTGCAGGACGA
>SBFS01000302.1 GCA_006227825.1 Burkholderiales bacterium
CGCTGCGCGGGCGCTGTCTTCTTCTTTCAGTGGCCGTCGAAGTCGACGAGGGTGAACAGTTGCAGGCCGGCGTTGCGCAGTTTGGCCGAGCCGCCCAGCTCGGGCAGGTCGACGATGGCTGCCCCCTCGGTCACTTCGGCGCCGAGCTTTTCCAGCAGGCGCATGCCGGCCATCATGGTGCCGCCGGTGGCGATCAGGTCGTCGATCAGGAGCACCCGGTCACCGGGCTTGACCGCATCGGTGTGCAGCTCGACGGTGGCACTGCCGTATTCCAGTTCGTAGGTTTCCTCGACCGTGGTGAAGGGCAGCTTGCCTTTCTTGCGGATGGGCACGAAGCCCACGCCCAGCTCGTAGGCCAGCACCGAGCCGATGATGAAGCCGCGCGCATCCAGGCCCGCCACCACGTCCGGGCGCAGGGCCGGGTCCATGTAGCGGTGCACGAAGGTGTCGATCAGCACCCGGAAGACCTTGGGGTCCTGCAGCAGCGGCGTGATGTCGCGGAACTGCACGCCCGGCGCCGGCCAGTCGGGCACGGTGCGGATGTGGCTCTTGAGGTAGGCGGAGGTGTCCATGGACGCCGATTATGGCCTCCGGGGCACCGGATGGTGCGGGCCCCCCGGCACGAAAAAAGCCCCGGCCGGGGCCGGGGCTCAGGTGGGGTGAGGGCCTCTGCGTGGCGGCTTCACGCCATGGGCTGGAACTGGTAGCCGTTGCCCGCTGCCGAGAGCCGGCCCATGGCCGGGAAGGGGAAGTGGAAGCCGCCGGCCATGGTGTTTTCCTTGACCAGCATGTCGAAGATGCGGCGGCGCGTCTGGCGGGCCCTCTCGGCGTCCATGTCGAACTGCACCGCCCAGTCGGGGTTGCGGGCAAACAGGGCGGGCACGTTGGTGGTGTCGGCCACGTAAACGAAGCGCTGGCCCTCGGAGCTGGCCTCGACGATGCTCATGCCCGGGGTGTGGCCGAAGGCCGCCTGGGTGCGGATGCCCGGCGCCAGCTCGGCACCCGGCTCGAACTTGAGCACGCGGTCCGCCGGCAGGGCACTCAGGACCCGGCGGGCGTTCTGGAAGGCGCCGCGCGCGCCCTCGGGCGCCGCGTTCATCTTGGCGTCGTCGAACCAGAAGGCGTGCTCGGGGGCAGGCACGTGCACCCGGGCGTTCGGGAAGCTCAACGAGCCGTCTTTCCTGATCAGGCCGTTGATGTGGTCGCCGTGGTAGTGGCTGATGATGACGTGGTCGATGTCCTCGGGCTTGAAGCCGGCGGCCGCCAGGTTGGCGTTGAGGCGGCCGGTGGTGGGCGGTCCGTTGTCGGCAAAGCCGGTGTCGATCAGGAAGCGGGTGTTGCCGCTGACGATCAGGAAGGGGTTGAACGGGATGTCGATGTGTTCGGTCGGCAGGTTCTGCGAGGCCAGCAGGGCCTTGACCTCGGCCAGCGGTGCGTTGCGCACGAACTCTTCGCCCAGCGGCCGGCGCAGCGCGCCGTCGTTGAGGGCGATGACCTCCATGGCGCCGAGCTTCATGCGCTTGAAGCCGGGGGCGGGCAGGGTGGGGGCGCCGAGGTTGGGGTTGTTCTGGGCCCAGGCCAGGGGATAGGCCCAGGCGGCGGCGCCGGCCAGGCCGGCTCCGAGGAAATGGCGTCGCTGCAGCATCGGGAGGCTCCTTGGTTGGAAAACCGCAATTGGAAACCGATTGGTCACAAAAAAACCAAACGGTCTCCTATTTCCCGGATGAGGGCAGGGTTATGGCTCTCTGTCTGCCTGTCGACTACCCGGTCAGCAGCTTTTCCTCGGCCAGTGACAGCGCGGCCGCCTTGCCACCGAGCACCAGGGTGTCGCCGCCGCGCAGCACCAGGTCATCGGTCAGGGGCAGGTTCCTGCCGTCGCGCCGCAGGCTCACCGGCCGCACACCCAGGGCATGCAGCGCCAGGTCGGACAGCGGCTGGCCGGCGATGCGGGTGGTCATCGGCAGCGACACGGTCGCCAGGCGCTCATGCTCCACCTCATCGACGGTGCTGTCATCGGCGCCGTGGAAATAGCCGCGCAGCAGGTTGTAGCGCGCGTCCCGCTGCTCCTGCACCACCCGGAAGACGCGCCGCACCGGCACCCCCACCAGCGCCAGGGCGTGGCTGGCGAGCATCAGGCTGGCCTCGATCGCCTCGGGCACCACCTCGGTGGCACCGGCGTCGCGCAGCCGCTCCAGGTCGGCATCGTCGACCGTGCGCACCACCACCGGCACCCGCGGGGCGTGCTCGTGGGCCAGGTGCAGCACCTTCAGCGCGCTGGGGGTGTCCAGGTAGGTGATGACCAGCGCGCTGGCGCGGTGCAGGCCCGCGGCCATCAGGGCCTGCAGCCGGGCGGCATCGCCGAAGACCACCGAGTGGCCGGCGGCGGCGGCCTGGCGGACGCGGTCGGGGTCCAGGTCCAGCGCCATGTAGGGAATGCCCTCGGCCTCCAGCAGCCGTGCCAGGTTCTGGCCGCAGCGGCCGTAGCCGCAGATGATCACGTGCTGGTCGGTGCTGATGGCCTTGCGCGCGATGGCCGTCATCTGCACCGACTGCATCAGCCAGTCGCTGCCGACCACGCGGGTCACGATGTCGTTGGTGCGCATGACCACGAAGGGCGTGGCCAGCATCGACAGCACCATTGCGGCCAGGATGGGGTTGAACAGCTGGGGCGGCACCAGCTGGTGCTGGCCGGCCAGCGACAGCAGCACGAGGCCGAACTCGCCCGCCTGGGCCAGGTACAGGCCGGTGCGCAGCGCCACGCCGTTGGGGGCGCCGAACAGGCGCGCCAGGCCGGTGATCAGGGCCAGCTTGAAGCCCACCGAGAGCGTCAGCAGCAGCAGCACCAGCGGCCAGCGTTCGACCAGGATGCGCCAGTCCAGCATCATGCCGATGGTGATGAAGAACAGGCCCAGCAGCACGTCGTGGAAAGGGCGGATGTCGGTTTCCACCTGGTGCTTGTATTCGGTCTCGGCGATCAGCATGCCGGCCACGAAGGCGCCCAGCGCGAGTGAGAGACCCGCATGCTCGGTCAGCCACGCCAGGCCGAGGGTGATCAGCAGCAGGTTGAGCATGAACAGCTCGTCGCTCTTGCGACGGGCCACCTGCGTGAGCCACCAGCGCATGACCTTCTGGCCGCCGGTCAGCAGCAGGGTCAGCAGCACCGTGGCCTTGACCAG
>SBFS01000202.1 GCA_006227825.1 Burkholderiales bacterium
CCTGAGCTGGGCCAGCAGCGCCTCGCGCATGCGCGGCTGGGAGGTGCGCTCCGACAGCCAGATACCGAAGAAACGGCGCGAGAACCGGTCTTCGGCCACTTCGCCGAGCAGGCGGTCGTTGAGGTAGAAGCGCGCACCCGAGCCCGGCAGGTGCACGCCGGTGATGCGGTCGCCGCGCCGCACGTCCGGGAACAGGGCGGTCATCGCCTCCAGCCAGCGCGCGGCGTCGGCCTCGTCCAGCGGACCGGCCTGCCGCATCTCGTCGATCGAGCGGCGGGCGATGTCGGCACCCTTGAAGTTGCGCAGGTAGGCCAGTTCGAGCGCGAAGGGCAGGGTTTCGAAGTCCGGCAGGTCGAAGCCGGGCCGGGCCCACAGGCGGGCGTCGTAGACCTCGAAACCCCAGATGCGCAGGCGCGTGCTGGCCAGCGCCTGCTTCTCGGCCAGCGCGGCCGCCACCGTCTGGGGCACGGCGCCACCGCTGGCGTGCACGGGGAGGGCCCCAGCCAGCACGAGGCTGCAGGCCAGGGCCCGCATGGCCTTCACACCGGCCTCCGCAGGGTGTACTGGACGACATCGATGCTGGCCTCGGCAAAGGCCGCTTCGCAGTAGGCCAGGTAGAACTCCCAGATGCGCAGGAACCGGGCGTCGAAGCCCAGGCGCAGCACCTCGTCCTGCTGCTGCAGGAAGCGCTCGCGCCAGTAGGCCAGCGTGCGGGCGTAGTCCTGGCCGAAGGCGAACTCGTCGACCACCTCCAGACCTGCCAGCCTGGCCTGCTGGCGGAACTCGCGCGGGCAGGGCAGGCAGCCGCCGGGGAAGATGTACTGCTGGATGAAGTCGGTGCCCCGGACGTAGCGCTCGAACAGCGCGTCGTCGATGACGATGCTCTGGATGCAGGCCTGGCCGCCCGGCTTGAGCAGGCGGTGCACCGCCTTGAAATAGGTGGGCCAGTATTCCTGGCCCACGGCCTCGATCATCTCGACGGAGCAGACGGCGTCGTAGGGGCCGTCGGCAATGTCCCGGTAGTCCTGCAGGCGCAGGTCGGCCTGCCGGCCCAGCGAGGCGAGTCGCTGCCGCGCGAAGTCCAGCTGTTCGGTCGAGAGGGTGACGCCGGTGATGCCGGCATCGAACTCGGTGGTCGCCATCTCGGCCAGTGCGCCCCAGCCGCAGCCGATCTCCAGCACCCGGTCTCCCGGCCGCACGCCGGCCATGCGCAGGGTCCGCCGCACCTTCGCTCGCTGCGCCTCTTCCATGTCCATGTCGGGGCGCTCGAACCAGGCCGACGAGTAGTTCATGGTGCCGTCCAGCCACAGGCGGTAGAAGGCGTTGCCCAGGTCGTAATGCGCGTGGATGTTGCGGCGGCTGTTGGCCCTGGAGTTGCGGTTGAGCAGATGCCGGACCCGGTAGGCGAAGCGGCCGAGCCAGGAGCCGTAGATCACGTCCTCGACCTCGCGCCGGTTGGCCAGCAGCAGGCCCAGCAGCGCGCTGAGG
The DNA here is from genome assembly GCA_006227825.1 of Burkholderiales bacterium. Classification (GTDB taxonomy): domain Bacteria; phylum Pseudomonadota; class Gammaproteobacteria; order Burkholderiales; family Burkholderiaceae_C; genus Hydrogenophaga. The sequence goes on from SBFS01000202.1 coordinate 1,489, forward strand.
TTGGGCGTGGACCAGTCGCCGGCAATGTAGCTTTCGGCGAACCCGATGTCACCGGACTTGAGCGCAGCCGCGCAGACATTCCAGTTCATCAGGCGGATGCTGGCGTGCGGCCCGTCGACATGGCCGAAGCGCTGTACCGAACCGTCCGGCAGGGTCACGCTCAGGCTGCCGTGGCGGATGCGTTGCAGCAGTTGCAGCGTGGTGCGGGCGGCGGCCGGGGCGTTGCGGGGCAGGGCGAAACCGGCGGGGCTGTGGCGGGCGGTGGTGCTGTTCATGAGCGGGCAGGCTGAACGTCGGAGTCGGGTGGGGCGGAGGCCTGGCCGGCGCGTCCCAGGGTCACGAAGGCCTCGGGCGCCGCCGGCTGGCGGAAGAACGGGGTGCGCAGCATCCAAAGGCGCAGCGCCTGCCAGTGGATGCGGGCGATCACACCCAGGGTCATCAGCGGGTGGCGCCAGAGCGCGCGCCGGGCGCTGGCGGGTGTCAGCGGCTGCAGCGTGCCGCTGACGCTGGTGTTGATGAGGGCGTCACCGTGCGGGTCGTCGTGGTAGTCGATGCGGGCCACTGTGCGGTTGCCGCCGGGGCCGGCGTCGCGCATGAAGACGAACCGGTAGCGGCCGCGCACCGGGCAGAAGGGCGAGACGTGGAACACCTTGTCGGCCTCGCAGGCCTGGCCGTAGCGCGGGTTTTCCAGCAGGTAGCAGTGGCGCTCGCCGAAGGTGTTGTTGACCTCGGCCACGATGGCCCGAAGGCTGCCGTCGGGCCTGTGTGCATACCAGAAGCTCACCGGCTTGAAGCTGTAGCCCAGCACGCGCGGGTAGGTGTGCAGCCAGACCTCGCCCGTGGCGTCGTCGATGCCGTGCTGCTGCAGCAGGTCGTCGAACCAGGCCAGGCAGTCGTCGCGGCCGTCGCCATGGTCGCGGTCACCGAAGCCGAGCCAGGCGGGGCGGTTGCGCGCCAGGTGACCCGGGCCGTTGGCGCGCAGGCTGCGCATAGGCAGCATCAGGAAGAAGGTCGGGTAGGCGAACGCGTTGCGCGCCGGGCGGTGGCGTGTGTGGCGCACCTGTCCGAACCCGATCCGGGCTGTCGCCGCACCCGTCACGCCGCCATCTCCGAAGGTTTGCCCAGCCAGCCGCTGGCTGGCGGCTGCGCGCCGGCCGGGTTGCTGTCGGCCAGCAGCGCGCGGGCTGCCGCCAGGCCGGACTTGAGCCCGTCCTCATGGAAGCCATAGCCGGCCCAGGCGCCGGCGAAGTAGGTGCGCAGGTGACCCTGCAACTGCGGCAGGCGCCGCTGGGCGCGGATGGCGGCCAGGTCGAACACGGGGTGGGCGTACTCGTAACGGCCCACGACGGCGGACTCGGCAATCGGGCGCTGGGGGTTGAGCGACACCACCACCGGTTGCTGCACCGGCAGGGGCTGCAACCGGTTGAGCAGGTAGTGCAGGCAGACCTGGGACGATTCGCGGTCGGCGGTGGGGGCGCGCTCGTAGTTCCAGGCCGCCCAGGCGCGGCGGCTTTGCGGCAGCACCGAGACATCGGTGTGCAGCACGGCCAGGTTGGGCTGGTAGCGGATGGCGCCAAGCACCTCGCGTTCGGGCGGCTGTGCGCCCTCGCCCAGGATGCGCAGGGCCTGGTCGCTGTGGCAGGCCAGCACCAGGGCGTCGAAGCGCTCGACGCCCTGGCGGGT
>SBFS01000212.1 GCA_006227825.1 Burkholderiales bacterium
GCCTCCAAGCGCTCGCCCAGCCGCTACATCCCGGTGCAGGACTGGGTGCTGGCCGTGGTCGGCGCCTTCTGCGCCGGTTACCTGTTCTGGTTCTACCGGGACCTGGCCACGCGTCCGGGCATGCCCACGACCCTGGACGTCTGGGCCGCCGGTGTCGGCGTCCTGCTGCTGCTCGAAGCCACGCGCCGGGTGCTGGGCCTGCCCATGGTCATCGTGGCGGCGGTCTTTCTGGTCTACACGTTCGTCGGCCCCTACATGCCCGACCTGCTGGCCCACCGGGGCGCGTCGGTGGACCGGGCGGCCGCCCACTTCTGGCTCACCACCGAAGGCGTCTTCGGTGTTGCGCTCGGCGTCTCCAGCGGATTCATCTTCCTGTTCGTGCTGTTCGGTTCGCTGCTGGACAAGGCCGGTGCCGGCAACTATTTCATCAAGAGCGCCTTTGCCCTGCTCGGACACATGCGCGGCGGCCCGGCCAAGGCCGCGGTGGTGTCCTCGGCGGCCACCGGCATCATTTCCGGCTCGTCCATTGCCAACGTGGTGACCACCGGAACCTTCACCATCCCGCTGATGAAGCGGGTGGGGTACCGGGGCGACCAGGCCGGCGCGGTCGAGGTGTCGTCCTCGGTCAATGGCCAGATCATGCCGCCGGTCATGGGCGCCGCGGCGTTCCTCATGGTCGAGTACGTGGGGATCCCCTACGTGCAGGTCATGAAGCACGCTTTTCTTCCGGCCATCATCTCCTACATCGCGCTGTTCTACATCGTGCACCTGGAGGCACTCAAGGCCGGCATGCAGGGCCTGCCCAGGCGCAACCCCTCCACCGGCAGCCAGCGACTGCTGTCCTTCCTGATGACGGTCAGCGGCTTCATCGTGCTGGCTGGCATCACCTACTACGTCATCGGGTTCCTCAAGTCCATGCTGGGAGATGCCGCGGTGCCGGTCATTGGCGTCGGCCTCCTGGCGGCCTACGTGGGACTGCTGTGGGTGGGTTCGCGCCAGCCCCAGTTGCCGATCGACGATCCGAACTCGCCGGTGTTCGAGCTGCCCGAGACCGGGCCCACGGTCAAGTCCGGCCTGCACTATCTGCTGGCCGTGGTGGTGCTGGTCTGGTGCCTGATGGTCGAGCAACTCTCTCCGGCGCTGTCGGCCTTCTGGGCCACGGTGTTCATGATGTTCGTCATGGTCACCCAGAAGCCCCTGCTGGGGCTGATGCGGGGTGACCACCGGTTCCCGGAACACTTCAGGGCCGGGCTCGCCGACCTCGTTGACGGGCTGGCCACCGGCGCACGCAACATGATCGGCATCGGCGTGGCCACCGCTGCGGCCGGCATCATCGTCGGAACCGTGTCGCTGACCGGCGTCGGCCTGGTCATGACCGAACTGGTCGAGATCCTCTCCGGCGGCAATCTGATGCTCATGCTGGTTCTGGTCGCCCTGATCAGCCTGATCCTGGGCATGGGCCTGCCCACCACGGCCAATTACATCGTGGTTTCCACCCTGATGGCGCCGGTGGTGGTCGAGCTCGGCGCCCAGAGCGGCCTGATCGTCCCGCTCATCGCGGTCCACCTGTTCGTGTTCTATTTCGGCCTCATGGCCGACGTCACACCGCCGGTCGGGCTGGCCTCGTTCGCGGCCGCCGCGATCGCCCGACACGATCCGATCAAGACCGGTCTGACCGCCTTCTACTACAGCATGCGCACGGCGATCCTGCCGTTCCTGTTCATCTTCAACACCCAGCTCCTGCTGATCGGGCTTACCGGGCCGCTGCATCTGGCCATGACCGTGGGGTCGGCCCTGGTTGCCATGCTGGTTTTCGCGGCGGCGACGCAGGGTTATTTCTTCGCCCGCAACCGCTGGTACGAGACCGTGGCGATGCTCCTGGTCTGCTTCACGCTGTTCCGGCCCGGCTTCTGGATGGACATGATCCACCCGCCCTTTGACGAGATCAGGGGCGAGGCCATGGCGCAGGCGATCGAGCAGGCGCCCGCCAACAGCAGCAAACGGGTCTGGGTCGAGGGCATGAACCTGGAGGGGCAGGACGTGCGCAAGGGTGTGCTGCTTCCGCTGGGGCCCGAGGCAGACGTCAAGACCCGGCTGGCCCACTCGGGCCTGACCGTGATGAACGACGGCGATGCGCTCATGGTGGTGGCCACCCGCTTCGGCAGCACCGCCGAGAAGCTCGGCATCGAGCAGAGCTTCCGCATCACGGCACTGGAGGTGCCCGCCCAGCGCCCGGCCAAGGAGTGGTTCTATCTGCCGGCCCTGGTCGTGCTGGCGCTGGTCATCCTGCTGCAGCGCCGGCGCCTGCGCCGGGAGAAGCCCGTGGCCGGACCGGCGGCATGAGCGGGCCGCGCATCGCGCTGATCCACGCGCTGGCGCATTCGGTCGAACCGATCAATGCCGTCATGGCCCGGGCCTGGCCCGAGGCCATCCGCATGAACCTGCTCGACGACAGCCTCTCGGCCGACCTGGCCCGCGGGGGCCGGGGGCTGGACGGGGCCATGCATGACCGGTTCGAGGCACTGGCGGCCTACGCCGAATCCACCGGCGCCCGGGCCATCCTGTTCACCTGCTCGGCATTCGGGCCCTGCATCGAGGCCGTGGCGGCCCGGCGACCCGGCATGCCGGTGCTCAAGCCCAACGAGGCCATGATCGCCGACGCCGCTGCAGCGCCGGGCCCTGTCGGCCTGATTGCCTCTTTCGCGCCCACCCTGGCGTCCATGCCGGCCGAGTTCCCGGCGTCGGTGGACCTGCGCACGGCGCTGGTCGAGCCCGCCATGGCGGCCCTCGACCAGGGCGACGGGGCCGGCCATGACGCGCACGTCGTCGCGGCGGCGCGCACGCTGGCCGCGGGCGGCTGCCGATGCATCGCACTGGCCCAGTTCAGCATGGCCCGGGCCGCCGATGCAGTGGCCGTGGCGACCGGACTGCCCGTGTTCACCACGCCAGGCAGCGCAGTGGCCCGCCTGCGGCGCCAGCTCGGCGCCTGAGCTGCCAGCGGATACAATAGAAGGTTGCCGTCAAACGGTGCCACGGACGCGGTGGTTCGATCCGGACCAGACCGGCGAAAGCGGTCCGGGCAACCGGCGCGCGGGTGGCGAAATTGGTAGACGCACCAGGTTTAGGTCCTGACGCCAGCAATGGTGTGGGGGTTCGAGTCCCC
>SBFS01000205.1 GCA_006227825.1 Burkholderiales bacterium
GGACCGGCCCTGCGCTTTCAAGGGGTGCCCATGGCACTGGATACCTGGCTGATCTACCTCGTGGCCGCCATCGGCCTGTCGCTCTCGCCCGGCCCGAACGGCCTGCTGGCGCTGACCCACGGCGCGCTGCACGGGCGCCGGCGCACGCTGTTCACCATCTTCGGCGGTGCGCTCGGTTTCGTGTCCGTCATCGCGCTGTCCATGTTCGGCATCGGCGCGCTGCTCAAGACCTCGCTGCTCTGGCTGACGGTGCTCAAGTGGCTCGGCGGCGCCTATCTGGTCTGGCTGGGCATCCAGGTCTGGCGCTCGCCACCCGTGGGCGTCAGCCTCAATGCCGCGGCAGGCCACCGCAGCAACGCCTCGCTGTTCCGCCAGGGCCTGCTGTCGGCGGTGACCAACCCCAAGGCGCTGCTGTTCTTTGCCGCCTTCCTGCCGCAGTTCATCGACCCGGCGCGCAGCCTGTTCCAGCAGTTCGTGGTCATGGCCCTGACCTTCGCACTGGTGGAGATCGTCACCGAGTGGCTGATCGCCAGCCTCGCCCACAGGGTGCGGCCCTGGCTGCAGCGTGTCGGCCAGCGCTTCAACCAGGTCTGTGGCGGCATCTTTGTCGCCATCGGCGCCGCGCTGCCGCTGCGCGGCTGAAACATTCCGAAAAAAACCGTGACCGTCCCGCAACCACCGCGGGGGCGGGCGCCGGCACCATGACGGTCATGTTCAACCGTTTCCCGAAAGGAACACCGTCATGAAAACCTGGATCAAGCGCACCCTGATCGCCGTCACCGGCGCCACCATCGTGCTCGGCGGCCTGGCCGCCTGCGGCCACCGCGGCGAGCACCACCACGGCGGCTGGTCCGAAGAACGCGTCACCGAAATGCGTGGCAAGGCCATCGAGCGGGTGAGCAGCAAGCTCGAACTCGACGCCGGGCAGAAGCAGAAGCTCGGCGTGCTGGCCGACGAGATGCTGGCGGCCCGCAAGGCGGTCAGGGGTGACAGTGCCCGGCCGCGCGAGGAGTTCAAGGCCCTGGTCGCCGGCGAGAAGTTCGACCGCAACCGGGCACAGCAGCTGATGGAGCAGAAGACCCAGGCCGTGCAGGCCGCGTCGCCCAGGGTGATCGAGGCGATGGCCGACTTCTACGACAGCCTGACCCCGACCCAGCAGGCGCAGGTGCGGGCGTTCATGGACAAGCGCCGCGGCTGGAACCGGGGTTGAGCATCCCCGGCCGACCGGGCCAATGCCACAATCGGCCATGCACCGCATCCTGCTCATCGATGACGACGAGAACCTGGGTCCGCCGCTGGCGACCTACTTCCGCCGTTACGAGCTGGAGCTGGTGCAGGCCACGCGGCCCAGCGATGGGCTGGCCCGGCTGCGCGAGGGCGGTTTTGACGTCGCCATCCTGGACGTCATGCTGCCCGAGATGGACGGATTCGAGCTGTGCCGGACCATCCGCAAGGACGACGACATCCCCATCGTGATGCTGACCGCGCGCGGCGACGTGATGGACCGGGTGGTCGGCCTGGAGCTGGGCGCCGACGACTACCTGCCCAAGCCCTTCGAGCCGCGCGAGCTCGTGGCCCGTGTGCAGACCCTGCTGCGGCGGCGCAACGGCAGTGTGCGCACCGGCGCCACCATCCCGGCGGAGCCGGGCCTCCTGTCCTTCGAGGGCCTGGTCATCGACCCGGCCCGGCGCAGCGTGCAGCGCCTGGGCCAGGATGTCGATCTCACCGGCACCGAGTTCGAGCTGCTGCACCTGCTGGCGCGCGAGCCGGGCCGGGTGTTCAGCCGCGACGACATCCTCAACCGGCTGCGTGGGCACGAGGCCGACCTCTACACCCGGGCAGTCGACATCGTGGTCAGCCGGCTGCGCAAGAAGCTCGAGCCGCTGGACTGCATCAAGACGCTGCGCAACGCCGGCTACTCGCTGGCCCTGCGCCGGGCCCAGCGATGACGGACAGCACGACCGCCCCCGCCGGCCTGCTCGCGCGCCTGCTGCCCGGGCGCTCCATCAAGCGGCGCATGGTGCTGGTGTTCCTGCTGCTGGCCGTCGCGCTGGCCGGCGTGTTCATCGTCGGGGCACAGCGGGCCTTCACCCTGGGCTGGCGCGAGGCGGCGCGGCCGGTGCTCATGGACTACATCGACAGGCTGGCCGCCGATGTCGCGGGGGAGGGCGCGGGGCCGCCCAGCGTCGAGCGTGCCCGGGCGCTTGTGCAGCGCCTGCCGCTGACGGTGCGCATCGAGGGTCCGTCCGTCAACTGGTTGTCCCACCCCGACCAGCCGGGCTCCGGCCAGGAAGGGCAGCGGCGCAGCCGGGACCGCAACCAGGGCTGGGACCAGGAGCGCTGGGGCGGGGACAAGGACTGGGAGCGCATGTTCCAGCGGCGCACCGCCGACGGCCACCTGATCGCCTTCGGCCTGAACGAGGCGGCCTTCGAGCGCCGTCCGCGCCACTTCGGCCTGGCCGTCTCGGCCCTGCTGCTCATCACCCTGGCGGCCTACCTCTACGTGCGCCACCTGCTGCGGCCGCTGGACGATATCCGCGCCGGGGCACAGCGCTTTGGCGCCGGCGAGTTCGGCCAGCCGATCCCGGTGCGCCACCCCGGCCGCCCGGACGAACTCGGCCAACTGGCGGCCACCGTCAACACCATGGGCCGCGACATCCACCAGATGCTGGAGGCCAAGCGCGCCCTGCTGCTGGCCATCAGCCACGAGCTGCGCAGCCCCATCACCCGCGCACGGCTGCATGCCGAGCTGCTGCCGGAGGAGGGCGAGGCGGCCGCCCAGCGCCAGGCACTGCTGCGCGACCTGCAGGAGATGGCCACCCTGGTGGGCGACCTGCTCGAGAGCGAACGCCTGTCCGGCGGCCACGCGGCGCTGCACCGCGAGGCGGTGGACCTGCCGGCGCTGGCGCGCGAGGTGGTGCAGGAGCTGGCCGCGCGGCACCCGGCGGCGCTCGACATCGCCATCGAGGCCGGCAACGACCTGCCCGCCGTCAGCGCCGACCGCGCACGCCTGCGCCTGCTGTTGCGCAACCTGCTCGACAACGCCCTGCGCCACGGTGACGAGGCGGCGCAGCCCCCCCACATGCGGCTGACACGAACGACTGCCGGCGTGGCCATCGAGGTGCGCGACCACGGCCCCGGCGTGCCCGACGAAC
>SBFS01000123.1 GCA_006227825.1 Burkholderiales bacterium
GCCAACCTCGAGCAGACGGCCGCCAGCGTCCAGGAGCTCTCCGGCACGGTTCAGCAGAACGCCCAGACGGCCAGTGACTCCGACCGGCAGGCCGCTCGGGTGCGCGATGTGGCCGACGCGGGCGCGCAGGCGATGGGTGAGGCCGTCGGATCGGTCGAGCTGATCCAGAAGAGCGCGCAGCAGATGTCGGACATCATCGGCGTGATCGACAGCCTGGCCTTCCAGACCAACATCCTGGCGCTCAATGCCGCCGTCGAGGCGGCCCGCGCCGGCGAGCAGGGCAGGGGGTTTGCCGTGGTGGCCAGCGAGGTGCGCTCGCTCGCGCAGCGATCGGCCGCCTCGGCCAAGGAGATCCGGCAACTCATCGAGACCTCGATCCGGCAGGTCGAGAGCAGCGCCCGGCAGATTCGCGCCGTGGGCGGGAACATCGAGCAGATCGTCGGCGGGGTTCGCTCGGTGGCTTCGAACATGTCGCTCATCTCGACCGCCAGCGCCGAGCAGAGCAACGGTCTGGGCGAGATCACCTCCGCCATCCGCCAGCTCGACGAGATCACCCAGCGCAACGCACAGATGGTCGAGCGGGCTGTCCAGCAGGCCAACCTGCTGGAGCACCGGGCCGCCCACCTGGCACAGGCCGTCGCGAGCTTCCAGCTTCAGCAGGGAACTGCAGAAGAGGCCATGGAGATGGTGCATCGCGCCGTGCAGCGGCGCTCGGGCACCGGCCGTGACGCCTATCCGCAGGCGCTGACCGACCCCGGCAACGGCTTCCACGACCGCGACATGTACGTGTTCGCCCTCGACCATGCCGGTGTCTACCGGGCGTTCGGCGGCAAACCGGAAAAGGTGGGCTCGCGGGTGCAGGACATCCCCGGGGTGGACGGCGAGGCGCTGCTGCAGTCGATCATCGCGCAGGCAGAAGTCGAGCCGGGATGGGTGGAGTACGACATCGTCAACCCGCTCACCGGCAAGGTCCAGACCAAGATGTCCTATGTCACCCGTGTGGATGACCTGTACGTGGGCTGCGGCATCTACAAGACGGCGGTGCTGGCCAGCGCGTGAGCGCGACGCATCTGCCGACCGTTCATGAGCCGGCCCGTTGCGCGCGGCGTGCGCGGGCACGCTCCAGCGCGGCTTCGATGACCGCCCGCTTGCTCTCCAGCGTGGCCGGGTCGGTGTGCTTCGAGTGGGCCGTCAGGTCGGTCAGCTTGAGCTTCGCCTTGGCCTCCAGCCGGTCCTCGTGCTCGCGCTGCTCGCGCTGCAGTCTCAGCTTGCGGGCCTCGTAGCGTGAACGGGCCAGATCGGCCTGTTCCTGGCTCCAGGCGGCCCATCCGGTGCGCTCGCCGCTGACCACCTCCAGCGAAATGCAGTCGACCGGACACACCGGGATGCACAGCTCGCAGCCCGTGCAATAGGGCTCCATGACCGTGTGCATGCGCTTGTGGGTGCCGACAATGGCGTCGGTGGGACAGGCCTTGATGCACAGCGTGCACCCGATGCACCAGTTCTCGTCGATCACCGCCACCGTCACCGGTCCCTCGATGCCGCACTGCGGATCCAGCGGCAGCGGTGGCCGAGCGGTGATGGCGGCCAGCCGGACAATGCCGTCGGCCCCGCCCGGAGGGCAGCGGTTGATGGCGGCGCCCCCGTCGGCCACCGCCCGGGCATAGGCCGCGCAGTCCGGATAGCCGCAGCGTGTGCACTGCGTCTGGGGCAGTGCGCGGTCGATCCTGAGGGCGGCGTCATCCATGGCGGAACTATAGCCGCGCGGGGGGGCGACCGCAGTCGGGTGCGGTCGGGGTCAACCTGCCTTGCGGCGGGAGCGGCCTTTGGTGACCGGCGCAGCGGGTGCAGCGGGTGCAGCGGGTGCAGCGGGTGCAGCGGCCCGGCGTGGCGCTGCCTTGCGCGCCGGTGTCCGGCCACCGGCGGGCGCCTCTGCGGGACGGGCCGGGGCAGCCTGGGCCGCGATGCTGGCCCGATGGGCCAGGATGAAGCTCTTGACCACCGGGTAAACCATCTCGCGCCAGCGGCGGCCGCTGAAGATGCCGTAATGACCGGCGCCCTTGGCCTCGTAGTGCATCTGGTGCTTCTCGGGGATGCCGGTGCACAGGGTGTGCGCGGCAGCCGTCTGCCCGCTGCCGGAAATGTCGTCCAGCTCGCCCTCGATCGTCAGCAGGGCCGTGTGGCGGATGTCCTGCGGACGCACCCGCTCGGGCTTGCCCTTGGGGTTGCGCACGTCCCAGGTGCCATGGACCAGCTTGAACTCCTGGAAGACGGTCTCGATCGTCTCCAGGTAGTAGTCCGCGTCCATGTCCAGCACCGCGTTGTACTCGTCGTAGAACTGGCGGTGGCTCTCGGCGCTCGACAAGTCGCCCTTGATCAGGTTCTGGAAGTAGTCGTAGTGGCTGTCGGCGTGCCGGTTCGGGTTCATGGCGATGAAGCCGGCATGCTGCAGGAAGCCCGGGTAGACGCGGCGCCCGGCACCCGGGAAGCTTGGCGGCACCCGGTAGATCACGTTGTTCTCGAACCAGCTGTGGCTGCGCTCGACGGCCAGGTTGTTGACCGAGGTCGGCGACCTGCGGGCGTCGATCGGACCGCCCATCATGGTCATGGACAGGGGCGTCGTCTCGCCTCGCGTGGCCATCAGGGAGACCGCTGCGAGCACGGGCACCGTCGGCTGGCAGACGCTCATCACATGGCAGTTTCCATAGGTCTGCTGCAGGTAGCGGATGAACTCCTGAACGTAGTTGACGTAATCGTCCAGGTGGAACTCGCCTTCGGACAGCGGGACGAGCCGGGCATTCTTCCAGTCCGTGATGTAGACCTTGTGGTCGCCCAGCATGGTGCGCACCGTGTCGCGCAGCAGGGTGGCGTAGTGGCCCGACAGCGGCGCCACGATGAGCACCACCGGTTGCTCCTTGAGCTTGGACAGGGTGGCGCTGTCGTCGCTGAAGCGCTTGAAGCGGCGCAGCTCGCAGAAAGGCTTGTCGATCTCCACCCGCTCGAAGATGGCGACGTCGACACCGTCGACGCTCACCGTGCGGATGCCGAACTCCGGCTTCTCGTAGTCCTTGCCCAGCCGGTGGATCAGGTCGTAGGCCGCCGAGATCCGTTGGGCCAGCGGCGACTGCGCGAACGGCAGGCTGGTGTTGGTGAACATCTTGGCCGCAACCTCGGCCAGGTCGGCGAAGGGCTCCATGATGGAGCGCTGGGTTTCATAAATCTGGTAGAGCATGTGGGCCAAATGGTTATGTTGCAGTGCAACATAATACTAGCAGGAACGGCGCCTGCGGTGTGCGGTGAAAACACCTAATCTGGCGGTCCGGTTGTCACCTTGGTGAAAGTTTTCTCCTGTTTTGCGCGAGCCCGACGGCCGGGGGGCGTGCAGGAGACACAAAAAAGCCCATGGGGCGAAACCCATGGGCGCTGCCGGCAGCAGCCCGGCCCGCCGGGGCACCGGGCTCGCCATCCGGACGGCATCAGTCCCGGACGACCTGGGCGATGGCCCGGCAGACATGGTCGATGTTCCTGCTGTTGAGGGCCGCCACGCACATGCGGCCCGTGTCGGTGCCATAGACGCCGAACTCGCTGCGCAGGCGCACCATCTGGTCCTTGCTCAGGCCCGAGTAGCTGAACATGCCGATCTGCTGGGTGATGAAACCCATGTCCTGCTGCACGCCCGCAGCCTTCAGGCCGTCGACCAGCTTCTGGCGCATGGCCTTGATGCGCGCCCGCATCTCGCCCAGCTCCTTTTCCCACAGCACCCGCAGTTCCGGGTTGTTGAGCACGGCCGCCACGACCGCGCCGCCATGGGTGGGCGGGTTCGAGTAGTTGGTGCGGATGACGATCTTGAGCTGGGACAGCACCCGGTCGGCTTCCTCTTTGCTCTCGCACAGCACCGACAGGGCACCGACACGTTCGCCATAGAGGCTGAAGCTCTTGGAGAAGCTGGTGGAGACAAAGAAGCTCAGGCCGGCAGCGACGAACTTCTGGATGACCGCGCCGTCTTCGGCGATGCCGTGGCCGAAGCCCTGGTAGGCCATGTCCAGGAAGGCCGTCAGCCCCCGCGCCTTGACCACGGCCACCACCTGGTCCCACTGGTCGGGGGTGATGTCGTAGCCGGTGGGGTTGTGGCAGCAGGCGTGCAGAACGACGATCGTGCCGGGAGCGGCCGCGTTCAGGCTGGCCAGCATGCCCTCGAAATTGACGCCGCGCTTGGCCGCGTCGTAGTAGGCGTAGGTGTCGACCACGAAACCGGCGTTCTGGAACAGGGCGCGGTGGTTCTCCCAGCTCGGGTCGGAGATCAGCACCTTGGCATCGGGGCTGACGCGCCTGAGGAAGTCGGCGCCGATCTTCAGGCCGCCGGTGCCGCCGATGGCCTGCACCGTGGCGACACGCCCGCTCCTGACCGGCTCGCTGTCGGCGCCGAAAACCAGGCCCTTGACGGCGCTGTCATAGGCCGCGATGCCGTCGATCGGCAGGTAGCCGCGCGCGCTGGGCTTGTCCATCATGGCCTTCTCGGCCGCCTGGACACACTGCAGCAGGGGCAGCTTGCCGTTGTCGTCGAAATACACACCGACGCCCAGGTTGACCTTGTTCGGGTTGGTATCGGCGGCAAACTGCTCGTTCAGACCCAGGATCGGGTCGCGGGGGGCCATTTCGACGGCGGAAAAGAGGGACATGGTGCGAAGGAGGACGGGTTGGGGAAACCCCTGATTTTAGGCGAGGTCGCCGGGCTTCCGGGTGACAATCGCCGCTGCGGGCGGGCGCGGTGGCCCTGGAGGCAAGCGGGTGGAACAGGTCGATGTGGTGGTGGTCGGTGCCGGTGTCGTGGGCCTTGCGGTGGCACGCGCCCTGGCGCTGGCCGGGCGCGAGGTGCTGGTGCTCGAGCGCGAGTCCCGGATCGGCAGCGTGACGAGTTCGCGCAACAGCGAAGTGATCCACGCCGGCATCTACTACCCGCCGGGCTCCCTCAAGGCCCGGCACTGCGTCCGCGGCCGGGCACTCCTGTACCGGTATCTGGAGGAGCGCCATGTCGGACACCGGCGCTGCGGCAAGCTGATCGTGGCCACCACGGCGGGCCAGCTGGCGGGGCTGCCCGGCATCGTCGAGCGCGCCCGGGCCAACGGCGCCGGGGACCTGCGCCAGATCGACCGGCGTGAGGCGCTTGCGCTGGAGCCGGCGCTCGAATGCCTGGGTGCCGTCCTCTCTCCGTCCACCGGCATCCTGGACAGCCATGCCCTGATGCTGGCGCTGCAGGGGGACATCGAGGGTGCCGGCGGCACCGTGGTCTGCCGCAGCGAGGTGCTGCGCATGAGGGTGTGTGCCCCGGGTCTGGAGGTCACGACCGCCGACGGCACGGTGCTGCGGGCCCGCGCGGTGGTCAATGCGGCCGGCCTGCATGCGTGTGCGCTGGCCGGGGTGACCGGCGGGCTGGACCGGCGGCACGTCCCGGTCCCCCGCTTTGCCAAGGGCAGCTACTTCACGCTGGCCGGGCGCGCGCCTTTCTCCCGCCTGGTCTATCCGGCTCCGCAGCCTCAGGCCCACCTGGCCGGCCTGGGCGTGCACCTGACGCTGGACCTCGATGGCCAGGCCCGCTTCGGCCCGGATGTCCAGTGGGTGGACAGTCCCGACGACCTCGCGGTCGACCCGCAGCGCGCGCTCCTGTTCGAGGCGGAGGTGCGACGCTATTGGCCCGGACTGCCCCAAGGTGCCCTGCAGCCGGGCTACGCCGGCATCCGGCCCAAGATCAGCGGGCCCTCAGAGCCCGCGGCCGACTTCTGCATCCAGGGCCCTGCCGTCCACGGTGTGGCCGGACTGGTCAACCTTTTTGGCATCGAATCCCCCGGCCTGACCAGTTGCCTGTCCATCGCCGAAGAGGTGCACCGGCTGCTGCAGGCCTAGGGAGTCGACGCGGCGGTGCGCTCACCGCCGGCAGGCCTGGCGGATCGCTTCGGCGGCCTCGCGCACCAGTGCCGGTCCCCGGTAGATCAGGCCGGTGTAGATCTGCACCAGGTCGGCGCCCGCCTGCATCTTGCTGACCGCATCGGCGCCGCTGAGCACGCCACCGACACCGATGATGGGAAAGGAAGGGCCCAGGGCGGAACGCAGGGCGCGAATGACCCGGTTGCTGGCCTCCAGCACCGGCGCGCCCGAAAGCCCGCCCGCCTCGCCGGCGTGGGGCAGTCCCTGGACCGCCTCCCGCGAGAGCGTCGTGTTGGTGGCGATGACACCCAGGCTGTTGTCGGATCTGCCGTTGCCGTCGGCCCCGTAGCGCAGCAGGGTGGAGGCGATCACCCCGATCTGGGTCTCGTCCAGATCGGGTGCGATCTTCACGAACACCGGGATCCGGCGGCCGCTGCGCTGCGCCAGCTGTTCGCGTCGCTCGGCGATGGCCCCCAGGAGTGCATCCAGCGCCGCATCGCCCTGCAGGCTGCGCAGGTTCTGGGTGTTGGGGCTGGAGATGTTGACCGTCACGTAGTCCGCATGGGGATAGACGCCTTCCAGGCAGGTCAGGTAGTCGTCGTTGGCACGTTCGATCGGCGTGCTGGCGTTCTTGCCGATGTTCAGGCCCAGGCGCACGCTGCCGGGACCCGGCTCGCGCCGGCAGCGGGCGCGCTGGACATTGGCCAGGAAGGCGTCGAGCCCGTCGTTGTTGAAGCCCAGGCGGTTGATCAGTGCGTGGGCCTGCGGCAGGCGGAACATGCGCGGCTTCGGGTTGCCCGGCTGCCCGAGGGGGGTGACGGTGCCGACTTCGATGAACCCGAAGCCCATGGCGGCCAGCCCGTCGATGCAGCGGGCGTTCTTGTCCAGCCCGGCCGCCAGGCCCACGCGGTTCGGGAACTGCAGGCCGGCCACCGTCACCGGGTCGCTCACCCGTGCCTGTCCGTAAAGGCAGGTCAGCGGGGTGTTCTGCACCCGGGCCAGCGCTTCGAGTGTCCGCTCGTGGGCGGTCTCCGGGTCCATGCCGAACAGGACGGGACGGGCGAGGGCGTAGGGCAGCAGCGACATTGGACGGATAATCAGCAGGTTCGAGCAAACACCGATTGTCGCAAATGACCCAGGACGAACTCAAAGCACTGGTCGGCCAGGCCGCGCTACAGCATGTCGCGCCGGGCGACCTCGTGGGCGTGGGCACCGGCTCCACCGTCAACAAGTTCATTGACGCGCTGGCCACCATCAAGGACCGCATCGCAGGCACCGTCTCGAGTTCCGAAGCATCGACCGCCCGCCTGCGCTCGCTCGGCATCCCGGTGCTGGAGGCGTCCGCCGTCGAGGAGCTGGCGGTCTACATCGACGGCGCCGACGAGATCGACGGCCGGGGCTACATGATCAAGGGGGGCGGTGCCGCGCTGACGCGGGAGAAGATCGTGGCAGCCCAGTCCCGCCGCTTTGTCTGCATCGCCGACGAGTCCAAGCTCGTGGCCACCCTCGGGGCGTTTCCCCTGCCGGTGGAGGTCATCCCGATGGCCGCAACCCGGCTGCAGCGCCAGTTCGCCCGCATGGGCGGTCAGGCCCGGTTGCGGCTGAAGGATGGCGTGCCGCTGGTGACCGACAATGGACAGCACATCCTGGACGTGACCGGCCTGCAGATCGCCGACCCGCTGGGCTTCGAGTCCGAGGTGAACCAGTGGCCCGGCGTGGTCACCGTGGGCGTTTTCGCCCACCAGAAAGCCCAGGTGTGCCTGCTGGGCACGCCGTCAGGGGTCAGGACGCTGACCTTCTGACGCCGGCGCCGGGTCTCAGAAGCGGATGCCTGGCGGCGGCGTGACCGGTATGGCGGCCGGCTCGGAGCTGGCGGGGGTGCCCTCGGCCGCCGTGCCCGCAGGCTCCCGGGTGGCAGGCACCGGGCTGACGGCGACCAGCGGCGTGGCTGCCGGCCTGCGATAGCCCGCCGGCAGGGCCGACTGTTCCGGGTAGCCGGCGGCATCGAGGTACTGCTTCCATTCGGTCGCGGTGAAACCCCGCATCTGCTGGCGGCCGACGGTCAGCACCGGCAGCGAGTTGCCGCCGCTCAGGCGCTGGAGCGCTTCGATGTCGGCGTTGGTCTCCACCGTCTTTTCGGTGAACGGTATGCCCCGCTGCTCCAGGTAGGCAATGGCCGTCCTGCAGGGGTTGCACTGCGCGCTGGTGTAGATGACCACCGGGTAACGGCTGCTGGCCTGCCGCAGGGCAAACGGCAGCGCGGGCGACCGGGCAGCCGACGCGTCGGAGGACGCACCGCCCACCGTGCGCGCTGGCGTGCTCGCGGGCGGGGGCTGGTCGGAGAAGGTCACGCTGCCGTCCGGGCCCACGTACCGGTAGACCCCCTGGGCCAGGGCGGGCAGGGCGACGAGGCCGGCGAACGCCGTCAGCAGGGGCAGGGCGCGGCGCAGGGTCGGACGGGCGGTGGGCATCGTGTTTCTCCGGTCTGGGGCGAGGGGCATGTGGGTCAGGCCATGCCCTGATGGCGCAGGAGGGGCTCGATCGAGGGCTCCCGCCCGCGAAAGGCCTTGAACGACTCCATGGCGGGACGGCTTCCTCCTGCTTCCAGGATGGACTCACGATAGCGCCTTCCGGTCTCGACATCCAGCGGTCCCCGACCGGTGCGCTCGGCGGCTTCCTCAAAGGCGGAATAGGCGTCCGCCGACAGCACCTCGGCCCACTTGTAGCTGTAATAGCCCGCCGAGTAGCCACCGGCGAAAATGTGGCTGAAGGTGTGCGGGGTGCGGTTGTAGGCCGGCGGCATGACCACCGCCACCTCTTCGCGCACCCGGCGCAGCAGGTCCAGCAGGGCGGCTTCGTCGCCGACGGGCTCCTGCTGGCTGTGCAGCAGCATGTCGAACAGGGCGAACTCGACCTGGCGCAGGGTCTGCAGGCCGCTCTGGAAATTCCTGGCCGCCACCATCTTGTCGAACAGCTCGCGCGGCAGCGGCTCGCCGGTGTCCACATGGGCGGTCATGTGCCGCAGGACATCCCACTCCCAGCAGAAGTTCTCCATGAACTGGCTGGGCAGTTCAACCGCATCCCACTCGACTCCGCTGATGCCGGCCACATCGCGCTCGTCGACCTGGGTGAGCATGTGGTGCAGGCCATGGCCGAACTCATGGAACAGGGTGATCACGTCGTCGTGGGTCAGCAGGGCCGGCCTGCGCACCCCATCGACCTCCAGCCCCTCGGCAAAGTTGCACACCATGTGGGCCACCGGTGTCTGCAGGCGTCCGTCGTCGGGGCGCAGCCAACGGCCGCGGACGTCGTCCATCCAGGCACCGCCCCGCTTGCCCTTGCGGGCGCCCGGGTCCAGGTAGAACTGGCCCACCAGCTCGGGGCCTGACGGACCGCTGCGCTCGATGCGGTAGAACTCCACGCCCGGGTGCCACACCGGCGCCTGGTCGGGCCGGATGGCCACCTCGAACAGGGTCTCGACGATGTGGAACAGGCCGGCCAGCACCTTGGGTGCGGTGAAGTAGGGCTTGACCTCCTGCTCGCTGAAGGCGTAGCGGACTTCCTTGAGCTTTTCGCCGATATAGGGCCAGTCCCAGGGCTGCGGATCGCCGATGCCCAGCTCCGCGGCCGCGAACGCCCGCATGTCCGCCAGGTCCCGTTCGGCGTGCGGCCGGGCCTTGGCAGCGAGGTCGCGCAGGAATGCCGTGACCTGCTCGGGCGAGTCGGCCATCTTGGGCACCAGGGACACATCGGCGAAGTGGCGGTGGCCCAGCAGCCGGGCCTCTTCGTGGCGCAGGGCCAGCAGCTCGGTCATGATGGCGGCGTTGTCGAAGCGGACGGCATCGGCCTCGGCCTGGTCGCTGGCCCGGGTGACGTAGGCGCGGTACATGCGCTCACGCACCGCCGGGTTGCGGGCGAACTGCATCACGGGCAGGTAGCAGGGCATCTTCAGCGTCAGCTTGTGGCCCTCGCGGCCATCGGCCCGGGCGGCGGCCGCCGTGGCCTGCAGCACGTCCTCGGGCAGGCCCTCGAGGTCCTCGCGCGCGACGTACCAGCCGAAGGCATCGGTGGCGTCCAGCGAGTTCTCGCTGAATTTCTGGGCCAGTTCGGCCTGCCGCTCCTGGATGGCGGCGAAACGTTCCTTGGCGTCACCGCGCAACTCGGCGCCACCGAGGATGAAGCCACGCATCGCGTTGTGGTGGGCACGGCGCTGCTCGGGCTTGAGGCGCTCCACGTCCATCGCCTTGTACTTGGCATACAGCCGCTCGTCGGCGCCCAGGCGGGTCCAGAACTCGGTCACCCTGGGCAGGGCAGCGTTGTAGGCCGCCCGCAGTTGCGGGGTGTCTGCGACGCTGTTGAGGTGGCTGACGGCGCCCCAGGCGCGGCCCAGGCGTTCGGTCGCCACGTCGAGCCGGCTGGCCATGGCCTCCCACTGGGCCGGAAAATCCTCTGCGCAAACGGCCTCCAGCGCCTCGCCGGCCTCGGTCAGCAGCCGCTCGATGGCCGGGCCCACGGCCTCGGGGGTGATGGCATCGAAGCGAGGCAGGCCGGAGAGGTCCAGCAAGGGGTTGTCGTCGGGGGGGCAGGAGGGCGTTGTCATGGCTTCTCAGATGGGATGCGGCCGGTCGAGTTCAAGCCGGACGGCGGACCGGGCCGGCTCAGGCGGACTTCTTGGGGCTTTTCTTGACCACCCGGGCCTTCTTGACGCGCCCGCCGGCGGTCAGGCGCTGGTTCCCCAGCACGCGCACCACCTTGACCTCGGGGCGCTGCCCGCCCCGCTTGCTGAACTTGAGCACCTTCACGTCGCGCGGACCGGGCCTGCGGTCCTCGTCGACCGAGCGCGCCTTCTGCGGCACAGGCCGCCAGAGCACGAGCAGCTTGCCGATGTGCTGGATCGGTGCGGCGCCGAGCTCCTCGGCCAGGGTCTGCAGCATCGCTTCCCGGGCCTGCCGGTCGTCGCTGAAGACGCGCACCTTGATCAGGCCGTGGGCCTTGAGGGCGGCGTCCACCTCCTTTCGCACGGCCGGGGTCAGCCCGTCGGCGCCAATGAGCACGACGGGGTCGAGGTGGTGGGCCTCGGCGCGGTGGATCTTGCGCTGGGCCGGAGTGAGGTTGATCTGGGGCATGGGACAATTATCCCCGAGCGGGCGCCTTCGCGCCGGGCACAGGCGGTATCTCTTCCATGGGCATCAAGGTCAGGACGCAGTCCAAGAAGGTCGACAAGGCGTGGCTGAACCAGCACGTCAACGACCCGTACGTCCGTCTGGCCCAGAAAGAGGGCTACCGGGCCCGGGCGGCCTACAAGCTCAAGGAAATCGACGAGAGCCTGGGCCTGGTGCAGCCCGGGCAGGCCATCGTCGACCTGGGCAGCTCACCCGGCGCCTGGAGCCAGTACCTGCGCCGCCGGCTGGGCACCGATCCGGTCACCGGCCAGGTGCGCGGCCAGATCATCGCGCTCGATCTCCTGCCCATGGAGCCGGTCGACGGTGTCCTTTTCATCCAGGGAGACTTCCGCGAGGCCGACGTCCTTGCGCAACTGGAGGGCGCCCTGCAGGGGCGCGGCATGTCCCGGCTCGACCTCGTGGTCTCGGACATGGCCCCCAACCTGTCGGGGATCGCCAGCGCCGATGCCGCCCGCATCACCGACCTGGTCGAACTGGCGGTCGACTTTGCCGCCCGCCACCTGCGTCCGCAGGGCGCGCTGGTGGTCAAGCTGTTTCACGGTGCTGCCTACGGACCGCTCGTGGACCTCTTCCGGCAGACGTTCCGCACTGTCAGGACCATCAAGCCCAAGGCCTCGCGCGACAAATCTTCGGAAACCTTTCTGGTGGGCATGGGTCTGAAATGACAGGATTGCAGGGTCGAGGCTATCCTGCCCATTGAAAGGCTGTTGACCCGTGCGGCCGCCAGGGGCCCTTGAAAGCCATAAAATGGTCCCGACATGCCAGTTTTCCCCCTTGTTCTAGCCAGGAGCTGCCGTTGAACAACCAGTGGTTCTCGAAAATCGCCGTGTGGATGGTCATCGCCATGGTGCTTTTCACCGTCTTCAAGCAGTTCGATGGCCGGGCCGTGGCCAGTGCCGGCACCGTGGGCTATTCCGATTTCCTGAACATGGTCAAGTCCGGAGAGGTCCGGTCCGCCACGATCCAGGAGAGTCCCAGCGGCACCGAGATCACGGCCATCACCCAGGACGAGCGTCGCGTCCGCACCACGGCCACCTTTCTCGATCGTGGCCTGATCGGCGACCTCATCAACCACAACGTGAAGTTCGACGTGCGTCCGCGCGAGGAGGGCTCGCTGCTGATGACCCTGCTGGTCAGCTGGGGGCCGATGCTGCTGCTGATCGGCGTCTGGATCTATTTCATGCGCCAGATGCAGGGCGGCGGCAAGGGCGGTGCCTTCAGCTTCGGCAAGAGCAAGGCCCGCATGCTCGACGAGAACAACAACACCGTGACCTTTGCCGACGTGGCCGGCTGTGACGAGGCCAAGGAGGAGGTCAAGGAGGTGGTCGACTTCCTCAAGGACCCCTCCAAGTTCCAGAAGCTCGGTGGCCGCATTCCCCGGGGCCTGCTGCTGGTCGGGCCGCCCGGCACCGGCAAGACCCTGCTGGCCAAGTCGATCGCCGGCGAGGCCAAGGTGCCGTTCTTCAGCATCTCGGGTTCCGATTTCGTCGAGATGTTCGTCGGTGTTGGCGCGGCGCGCGTGCGCGACATGTTCGAGAACGCCAAGAAGAACGCGCCCTGCATCATCTTCATCGACGAGATCGACGCCGTCGGCCGCCAGCGCGGTGCCGGACTGGGCGGCGGCAACGACGAACGCGAGCAGACCCTCAACCAGATGCTGGTCGAGATGGACGGCTTCGAGACCAACCTGGGCGTGATCGTGATCGCGGCCACCAACCGTCCCGACATCCTGGACGCCGCCCTGTTGCGCCCGGGCCGTTTCGACCGCCAGGTCTACGTGACCCTGCCGGACATCCGGGGGCGCGAGCAGATCCTGAACGTGCACATGCGCAAGATCCCGCTGGGCACGGACGTCAACGCTGCCGTGATTGCGCGCGGCACACCGGGCATGAGCGGCGCGGACCTGGCCAACCTCTGCAACGAGGCCGCGCTGATGGCCGCCCGCCGCAACGCGCGCCTGGTCGAAATGCAGGACTTCGAGAAGGCCAAGGACAAGATCCTGATGGGCCCGGAGCGCAAGACCATGGTCATGCCCGAGGAAGAGCGGCGCAACACCGCCTACCACGAGGCCGGCCATGCGCTCATCGGCAAGCTGCTGCCCAAGTGCGATCCGGTGCACAAGGTCACCATCATTCCGCGTGGCCGGGCACTGGGCGTGACCATGAGCCTGCCCGAGAAGGACCGCTACAGCTACGACAAGGAATTCATGCTGAACCAGATCAGCATGCTGTTCGGTGGCCGTATCGCCGAAGAGGTGTTCATGAACCAGATGACCACCGGCGCGAGCAACGACTTCGAGCGTGCCACGCAGATCGCGCGCGACATGGTCATGCGCTACGGCATGACCGACGCGCTGGGCCCCATGGTCTACGCAGAGAACGAAGGCGAGGTGTTCCTCGGACGCTCGGTCACCAAGACCACGCACATGAGCGAGCAGACCATGCAGAAGGTCGATGCCGAGGTCCGGCGCATCATCGACGAGCAGTACAAGCTGGCCCGCGACCTGATCGAGGAGCACAGCGACAAGATGCACGCCATGGCCAAGGCCCTGCTGGAGTGGGAAACCATCGACGCCGAGCAGATCGACGACATCATGGCCGGCAAGCCGCCCCGTCCGCCCAAGGACTGGACGCCGCGCAATCCGGTGGGTGGCAACGACGGCGGCAGTGGCGGCACCCCCGCGGTGGGCACCGACACCGCACCGACGGCGGCCTGAAGCCGGCCCGGGCCTGGTGCTTCCGCATGACGAAGGGGCCGCGAGGCCCCTTCGTCGTTTGCGCAGCGCCGGCAGATGCTCAGAGGATGGCGTTGCCGGGCTGCTCGCCGCGCTCATAGACCACATGGGCTCGCCCGACGATGAGCGAGTCCAGGTTGCCGATGTGGCCGGAATCCTTGTTCGTGTAGGGCAGCTTCTGGAGCACGTACCGCATGGCGTTCAGCCGTGCCCGCTTCTTGCAGTCGCTCTTGATCACCGTCCAGGGCGCGTCTGCGGTGTCGGTCTCGAAGAACATCGCCTCCTTGGCCTTGGTGTAGTCGTCCCACTTGTCGAGGCTGGCCATGTCGATCGGGCTGAGCTTCCACTGCTTGAGCGGATGGGCCTTGCGTTCCTTGAAGCGGCGCCGCTGCTCCTCGCGGCTCACGGAGAACCAGAACTTGATCAGGTGCACGCCGCTGCGCACCAGATGGCGCTCGAACTGGGGTGCCTGGCGCATGAACTCCTGGTACTCCTCGTCGGAGCAGAACCCCATGACACGCTCGACACCGGCGCGGTTGTACCAGCTGCGGTCGAACAGCACGATCTCGCCTGCCGTGGGCAGGTGCTGCACGTAGCGCTGGAAGTACCACTGGCCGCGCTCGACTTCGGTCGGCTTCTCCAGCGCCACCACCCGGGCACCCCGGGGATTGAGGTGTTCCATGAAGCGCTTGATGGTGCCTCCCTTGCCGGCGGCATCGCGGCCCTCGAACAGGATCACCACCCGCTGCCGCGTTTCCTTGACCCAGGCCTGCAGCTTGAGCAGTTCCACCTGCAGCAGGTACTTCTGCGCCTCGTAGACCCGCCGCGACAACAGGTTCTTGTAGGGGTAGACGCCGCTGCGCCAGTCCTTGGCCAGCTGTTCGTCGGGGTTGGCCTCGGCCTTGATGCGGCGTTGCCGGGACTTGGACTCGCCCTTGATGAGCTGGCGGATGGCCTTGGCGTCGTCGGGGGAAGCGCCTTCGAGGATGGCCCGCAGCGACTCGGCCTTGTCCTGCACCGAATTTTCGGTGCGGGCCAGGATGTCGCGCACGGCGGCCAGCTGTCCGGCCTGCCGGGCCGCCACGCTCTGCCTGACCGAGGTCCGGCGGATGCGGGCCGGTTGCTGGCTGCCGCTGGTGTCGCCGAGCGAGACGCGCCTGGGCTTCTCTCCCGCCGCGATGCCTGTGGACTTCCTGGCGGACGCCGCCCGTTCTTTTCGGGCGACCGGCAGCTTCTGGCTTCCCTGTTCTGTGGCGGGCGTGCGGCCGGGGGCGGCAGCCTTTCCTGCTGGCGTGACGGAGGGGGTTGACAGGCGGGGGCTGCGGTCGGTCATGGGCTGGTCTTCTCGGTTGATGGCAACCTTGCCATTTTCTGCTCATGACACTTTGGTGACTTGACAAATGTCAAGGGTGTCGGCCCGGTGTGCCGCGGGCAGGCGGCCTGTAGCCGCCCCGGCGGTTCAGAGCTTCTTGACCAGCACCAGGCTCTTGCGGTCCCAGTTGTACTTGCGCTTGCGCGCCTCGGGCAGCCATTCGGGGCTGACCTGGACGAACCCCCGCTTGAGGAACCAGTGCAGCGTCCGGGTCGTGAGCACGAAGATGCTCTGCAGCCCTTGTGCGCGGGCGCGGGCCTCGATGCGCTTGAGCAGGCGTTCGCCATCGCCCTGGCTCTGGGAATGCGGGGAGACCGTCAGGGCGGCCATTTCGCCTGTGCGTTCCTCGGGATACGGATAGAGCGCCGCGCAGCCGAAGATCACGCCATCGTGCTCGATGATGGTGTAGTTGCCGGCGTCACGCTCGATCTCGGTGCGGTCGCGCTTGACCAGGGTTCCGTCGTTCTCGAACGGCTCGATCAGGGCCACGATGCCGCTGACATCGTCCATGGTGGCTTCGCGGACGCTTTCGAGCTTCTCATCCACCACCATGGTGCCGATGCCGTCGTGGGTGTAGATCTCCAGCAGCAGCGCCCCGTCGACCGCAAAGGGCAGGATGTGGCTGCGATCGACCCCGCCCTCACAGGCCCTGATGCAATGCTGGAGGTAGAACGCCGGGTCGGTCGGCTCGGTCGGCGCGGGCAGTGCGGCCAGCAGCTTCCTGGCGTCGGCCAGCGGAAGCTCGGTGTCGATCTCGCTGTCGGGGTCATCCTGGCGGACCCGGATTCCCGGCACCTCGGTCAGGAAGATCAGCTTGTCGGCCTGCAGCGAGATGGCCACCGAGGTGGCGACATCCTCCATCGACAGGTTGAAGGCCTCTCCGGTGGGCGAGAAGCCGAAGGGGGACAGCAGCACCATGGCGCCCATGTCCAGGGTGCGCTGGATGCCGTCGGTGTCGATCTTGCGCACCAGGCCCGAGTGCAGGAAATCCACGCCGTCGATCAGCCCGACGGGCCGGGCGGTGATGAAGTTGCCGGAGATGACGCGCACGGTGGCGCCGGCCATGGGCGTGTTGGGCAGGCCCTGGCTGAAGGCGGCCTCGATCTCGTAGCGCAGCTGGCCAGCGGCCTCCTGGGCGCAGTCCAGCGCGACCGAATCGGTGATGCGCATGCCATGGGAATAGCGTGCCTGGTGGCCCTTGGCCCTGAGCTGCTCGTTGACCTGTGGCCGGAAGCCGTGCACCAGAACGACTTTCACCCCCATGCTCTGCAGCAGCGCCAGGTCCTGGGCCACATGGGGCAGCTTGCCCGCGGCAATCGCCTCCCCGGCCATCCCGACCACCAGCGTGTTGCCGCGGTGCTTGTGGATGTAGGGCGCGACCGAGCGGAACCAGGGAACGAAGGTGAAGTTGAAGACGGTGGACATGAAGGGCA
Source organism: Burkholderiales bacterium (assembly GCA_006227825.1). Lineage (GTDB taxonomy): Bacteria > Pseudomonadota > Gammaproteobacteria > Burkholderiales > Burkholderiaceae_C > Hydrogenophaga. The sequence goes on from SBFS01000123.1 coordinate 16,645, forward strand.
GGGCGGCGGCCGCGTGGCGGGACAGGGATAATTGCCGGTTGCCCGATTTTCACCGAAGTTCCGCCTTGACCGCCGCCCCGCTGCATCTGGAGTTTCCCGACACGTTGCCCGTGTGCGCCCGCCGGCACGAGATCGAGGCGGCCCTGCGCGAACACCAGGTCGTCATCGTCTGCGGCGAGACCGGCTCGGGCAAGACGACACAGCTGCCCAAGATCGCGCTGGCGATGGGGCGCGGACGGTGCAACGCCCGGCCCGGCGAGCGCGGGCGCCTGATCGGCCACACCCAGCCGCGGCGCATCGCCGCCAGCTCGGTGGCCAAGCGCATCGCCGAAGAACTGCAGACGCCGCTGGGCCAGGTGGTGGGCTACAAGGTGCGCTTCCAGGACCGGCTGGGCAAGGAGGCATCGGTCAAGCTCATGACCGATGGCATCCTGCTGGCCGAGACCCAGACCGACCCGGATCTGCAGGCCTACGACACCCTGATCGTCGACGAGGCCCACGAGCGCAGCCTCAACATCGACTTCCTGCTGGGCTACCTGCGCCAGCTCCTGCCGCGCCGCCCCGACCTCAAGCTCATCGTGACCTCTGCCACGATCGATGCCGACCGCTTCGCCGACTACTTTTCGTCCGCGCGGGGCAAGGCGCCGGTGCTCATGGTGTCGGGACGCACCTACCCGGTGGAGGTGCGCTACCGGCCCTTCGAGGAGAGCCGCGACCACGACCTGAACGACGCGGTCTGCGATGCCGTGGACGAACTCTGGCGGGGTGGATCAGCCCAGGGCGATGTGCTGGTGTTCCTGCCCGGGGAGCGGGAGATACGGGAAGCCGCAGACCACCTGCGCAGGCACCTGTCGCACCATCCCGTGCTGCGCAGCGCGGAAGTCCTGCCCTTGTTCGCGAGGCTGTCGCAGGCCGAGCAGGAACGCGTGTTCCAGCCGCACGGGCCACGGCGCATCGTGCTGGCCACCAATGTGGCGGAGACATCGCTGACGGTGCCGGGCATCCGCTACGTCATCGACGCGGGCACGGCAAGGGTCAAGCGCTACAGCCTGCGCCAGAAGGTGGAGCAGCTGCTGGTGGAGCCGGTCAGCCAGGCCGCGGCCAACCAGCGTGCCGGGCGCTGCGGCCGGGTGGCCGAGGGCATCTGCATCCGCCTGTACGACGAGGCTGGCTTCCACGGCCGGCCGAAGTTCACCGACCCCGAGATCCTGCGCAGTTCGCTCGCCGGGGTGATCCTGCGCATGAAGGCACTGCAGCTGGGCGCGGTGGAGCAGTTTGCCTTCATCGACCCCCCGTCGGGGCGCGCCATTGCCGACGGCTACCAGCTGCTGGCGGAACTGGGCGCGGTGGACGAGGCGAACCAGCTGACCGGGACGGGCAAGGCCCTGGCCCGCCTGCCGCTGGATCCCAGGGTCGGACGCATGATCCTGGAGGCCCGGCAGAGAGGCGCACTGGACGAGGTGCTGGTGGTGGCCTCGGCCCTGTCGGTGCAGGACGTGCGCGACCGTCCGCTGGACAGGCAGGCCCAGGCCGACCAGGCACACGCCAAGTTCGACGACGAGAAGAGCGAATTCACCGGAACCCTCAAGCTGTGGAAATGGCTGGAGGACAGCCGCGGGGGCCACGGCACCGACCACAGGCTCAGCCACAGGCAGTACGAGAACCTGCTGCGCGAGAATTTCATCAACCCGCGGCGGGTGCGCGAATGGCGCGACATCCACAGCCAGTTGCACACCGTGGTGGCCGAGCACCAGTGGAAGCTGAACACCCAGCCGGCCAGCTATGAGCAGCTGCACCTGTCCATGCTCGCCGGCCTGCTGGGCAACGTCGGCTGCAAGAACGACGTGGAGGACTGGTACCTGGGGGCCCGCGGCATCAAGTTCCACCGCCACCCCGGCGCCAACCTGAGCCGCAAGCCGGGCCGCTGGATCGTCTGCGCCGAGCTGGTGGAGACCTCGCGCCTGTTCGGTCGGGGCATCGCTGCCATCGAACCCCAGTGGCTGGAACAGGTGGGGGCCCACCTGCTCAGAAAGCAGGTGCTGGACCCGCACTGGGAGAAGAAGGCGGCCAGGGTCAGTGCCCATGAGCGCGCCACGCTGTACGGGCTGGTGGTGTACCAGCAGCGGCGGGTGGACTACGGCCGCGTCGATCCTGCCGGCGCGCGCGAGATCTTCATCCGTGATGCGCTGGTCGGCCACCTGAGCGAGGACACCTGGGACAGCCGGTTGCCCTTCCTGGCCGCCAACCGGCGGACCGTGCGCGAGGTGCAGGAGCTGGAGCACAAGTCGCGCCGCCAGGATGTGCTGGTGGACGAGGAGCTCATCTTCGCCTTCTACGACCGGCAGATCCCGTCCGGGATAGACAACGGTGCCGCCTTCGAGCGCTGGTACCGTGATGCGTCACGCGAGAACACCCGCCTGCTCTTTCTCAGCCGTGAGGAGCTGATGCGGCACGAGGCCGCCGGCGTGACCAGCCAGGCCTTTCCGCGCACGTTGCGACTGGGAGGTGTCGATTGCGCCGCCAGCTACCTCCATGAACCCGGAGATCCGCGTGACGGACTCTCGGTGACGGTGCCCCTGTTCGCGCTCAACCAGGTCAGCGAGGAGCGCTGTGAATGGCTCGTGCCCGGCATGCTCAAGGACAAGGTCCTGGCCATGCTCAAGACCCTGCACCAGCGGCCGCGCTCCCGTCTGGTGCCCCTGCCGCAGACGGCCGAACGCATGGCCACCACCCTGTGCGAGGCAGGCCACTTCGGCCAGGGCAGCCTGACCGAAGCCCTTCTCGGGCTCGTCAGGGAGGCCACACAGCTGCCGGTGCAGCGTGCCGACATCAAGTTGGACATGCTCAGCCCGCACCACTTCATGCACCTGCGCGTCGTCGACGAGCACGGCCGCCAGCTGGGGCAGGGCCGCAACCTGGGTGCGCTCAAGGCCGAATGGGGTGGCAAGGCGCGGGGTGCCTTCCAGGTCCTGGCCGCCCTGAAACTGCAGGACCTCAAGGCCCCGGTTGCCGCTTCGCCAGGCCCTGCGGCGCAGGAAGCCGGGAGGCCCGTGCGGCCCGCAACCCCTGCGGGCAGGGACACACCCCGGCAGGCGGCACACGCGCCTGCCTTGGCTGCCTCGCCTGCCGAAGGGCGCCACACCGGCTGGGATTTCGGCGAACTGCCCGAACTGATGGAGATCCGCAAGGGCGGGCAGGTCCTGATCGGTTTCCCGGCGCTCATCGACGACGGCGATGCCGTGCGCATCGAGGTGTTCGACGAGCCCGAGGTGGCCAGGCTGCGCCACCGCACGGGCCTGCGCCGCCTGTTCGCGCTGCAGATCAGGGACGCGCTGAAGTACCTGGACAAGAACCTGCCCGGCCTGCAGGCCATGGGCGTGGCCTACATGCAGGTCGGGCGGCAGGGCGACGGCGGCGGTGGCGGCACGCTGGACGAGCTGCGGCAACAGATCATGGATCTGGCACTGGACCGGGCATTCCTGGGCGAGCCGTTGCCCACCGGCGAAGCCGGTTTTTCCCGCCGTCTCGAGGAAGGCCGCTCACGCCTGACACTGATCGCCCACGAGATCGCCCGCCTGGCCGGGGTCATCCTGGCCGAGCACGCAGCCGCCCTGCGCAAGCTCAAGGACAGCCGCCCTCCCGCCGACGTGGCGGCGGACATCCAGCAGCAACTGCAGCGCCTGTGCCCGCGGCGCTTCCTGCTGGAGACGCCCTGGAGCCAGCTGCAGCACTTTGCGCGCTACCTCAAGGCCGTGCAGCTGCGGCTGGACAAGCTGCGTGCCGACCCGGCCCGCGACGCGGCCCGCCTGGCCGAGCTGCGCCCCCATGAGCAGCGCTTCTGGCGCCTGGTGGCCGAGCGCAAGGGTGTGCAGGACGCACGGCTGCAGGAGTTGCGCTGGCTTCTGGAGGAACTGCGGGTCAGTTTCTTCGCGCAGGAGCTGCGGACACCGCAGCCCGTCAGCCTCAAGCGTCTCGACAAGGCCTGGGCCCAGCTCAATAGCTGAGCCGTGCGCCAGAACGTGGTCAGAGGCGCGACAGGCGCCGCAGCGCCTCGCGCAGCGTCTCTTCCTTCTTGGCGAAACAGAAGCGGATGACCTTCTGGTCGAAGCCGTTTCCGTAAAAGGCCGACAGGGGGATGGCGGCCACGCCGACCTCACGGGTCAGCCACTGGCAGAACTCGGCTTCCGGCAGGTCTTTCTCGGGCACCGCCAGGCTGTCGATCGAGACGCACTGGAAGTAGGTGCCCTGACCCGGTAGCAGGCGAAAACGGGTGTCGGACAGACCGGCGCGGAACAGGTCCCGCTTGCGCTGGTAGAAGGCGGACAGCTCCAGGTAAGGGGCCGGATCGGCCATGTAGGCGGCCAGTGCATGCTGCATCGGTGTGTTGACCGTGAACACGTTGAACTGGTGCACCTTGCGGAACTCGGCCGTCATCGGGGCAGGCGCCACCACGGTGCCCACCTTCCAGCCGGTGACGTGGTAGGTCTTGCCGAAGCTGCTGACGATGAAGGCGCGCGAGGCCAGGCCCGCATGGCGGGCCACGCTTTCGTGGCGTTCCCCGTCGAACACCATGTGCTCGTAGACCTCGTCGCTGATCACCAGCACATCCGTCGGGGCCAGCAGCTCCTCCAGACGCTGCATGTCGGCCTCGTGCCAGACCTGTCCGCTGGGGTTGTGGGGCGTGTTGATCATGATGGCCCGCGTTCGCGGTCCGAGCGCGGCAGCGATGGCGTCGAAGTCGGGCCGGAAGCTGCCGGGCGTCAGGGGCACCCGCACCACCCGGCCACCGGCCAGCTCGATGGCGGGGACGTAGCTGTCGTAGCAGGGCTCCAGCACGATGACCTCGTCACCCGGATGGACGGCGCACAGGATGGCCGTCATCAGTGCCTGGGTCGCGCCCGCCGTCAC